>JBAYFD010000089.1:0-7120 GCA_041667365.1 Fibrobacteraceae bacterium
CTACCGTCCGCAGTTCTACTTCCGCACGACGGACGTGACCGGCACGATCAAGCTTCCGGAGGGTTCCGAAATGGTGACCCCGGGCGACACCGTGACGATCGACGTGGAGCTCATCGCCCCCGTCGCCATGGACAAGCAGCTCCGCTTCGCCATCCGCGAAGGCGGCCACACCGTCGGCGCCGGCTCCGTCGTTGAAATCATCAAATAAGGACTTAAAAAATGCCTAGGGATCTCATTACGCTCGAATGCACCGTGTGCCATCAGCGCAACTATGATTGCGATAAGAACAAGCGCCTTCATCCTTCCCGCGTGGAATTCAAGAAGTACTGCCCGTTCTGCCGCAAGCATACTGTTCACAAGGAAACAAAGTAAGGAAGCGAATTAGGTCGGTAGCTCAATTGGTAGAGTTACGGTCTCCAAAACCGTCGGTTGGGGGTTCGAGTCCCTCCCGACCTGCTCCTCTTCCTCCGAAGGTCTGAAATGCAAAAAGTCCAGCAATATATTAAAGATGTCATCCAGGAAATGAAAAAGGTTACCTGGCCGACTTGGGAAGAACTCAAGGGTTCCACCTTGGTCGTGATGGTGTTCAGCATCATTATGGGCCTGTATATTGCCGGCCTTGACATCTGCCTCGGCTTTATTGTGAACAAGTTGTTGGGACAAGGGTAAGACCATGATGAAGTGGTATGTCATACACACGTTCTCTGGTCAGGAAGCGAATATAAAGAAGAACCTGGAACAGCTTATCGAACGCGAAGGCGTGAAGGATAAGTTCGGACAGATCCTCATCCCGCAAAGAACTGTGCAGACGATTGTGCGCGGCAAGCGTCACACGTCCGTTCAGAATCAGTTCCCCGCATACATCATTATAGAAATGGAGCTGGACGAGCTCACCCAGCACCTGGTGACCACTATCCAAGGGGTCACCCATTTTGCAGGGACCAGTCGCCAGAACA
Organism: Fibrobacteraceae bacterium; assembly: GCA_041667365.1. Classification (GTDB taxonomy): domain Bacteria; phylum Fibrobacterota; class Fibrobacteria; order Fibrobacterales; family Fibrobacteraceae; genus JBAYFD01. Next base: position 957 of record JBAYFD010000089.1, read on the forward strand.
AGGTGCCTGTGCCTCTACGTCAGAGCGAGGTCGATCGCCTCCTCGGGATCCATCCTGAAGAACCCGCGGCGGGCGAGATCCAAATTCCCTTTGTCATCGGTGACAGTGTCGATATTAAGGAAGGTCCTTTCCAGGGCTTTGTCGGCACAGTGGAAGAAATCCTGGCTGAAAAGGCGAAAGTCAAGGTCATGGTTTCTGTCTTTGGACGTTCCACGCCGGTTGAACTTGATTTCGGTCAGGTGAAGCCAGTCTCTGAGGAACAATAGGGCGTTTGAAACGGAGTAATAATGGCTAAAAAAATAACAGGTTACATTAAGCTTCAAATCCCCGGCGGTGCCGCTAATCCGTCGCCCCCGGTAGGTCCGGCCCTCGGTCAGAAGGGCGTGAACATCATGGCGTTCTGCAAGGAATTCAATGCGAAGACGCAGAATACCAAGGGACTCGTCGTTCCCGTGGTGATCACCGTTTATGCGGACAAGAGTTTCTCGTTCATCACGAAGGTTCCGCCCGTCACGGCCCTCATCAAGAAGGCCCTCGGTATCGAAACCGCTTCCGGTGAACCCAACCGCAAGAAAGTGGGCAAAATCACCAAGGCCCAGATCAAGGAAATCGCCCAGAAGAAGATGCCTGATCTGAACACGATCAACCTTGAGTCCGCCATGCGCATGGTTGCGGGTACCGCCCGTTCCATGGGTGTGGATGTCGTGGACTGATAAGGTGAACCTTAACCGTTAGTTTATCTGACAGGAAACACATGTTCAGAGGAAAAAAATACAAGAAAGTGGCGGAATCCTTCGATCATACGAAAGAATATGGTCTGGAAGACGCCCTTCAAATTCTAAAGAAATCCGAGCTGAAGTTTGACCAGACGGTCGAGCTCCATTTCAATCTCGGTGTGGATCCGAAGCAGACCGATCAAGCTATCCGCGGCACTGTGGTGCTCCCGAACGGCACCGGTCGCAAGGTCCGCGTTCTCGTGTTCTGCAAGGACAACAACTTCCAGATCGCTAAAGACGCCGGCGCCGACTATGTCGGTGGCGCGGATCTCGTGCAGAAGATTCAGGAAGGCTGGTTGGACTTCGATTCTGTCATCGCTACCCCTGATATGATGCCGGTGATAAGCAAGGTGGCCCGCGTGCTCGGACCCCGTGGCCTTATGCCGAGCCCCAAGGCCGGTACGGTGACAGTGAACGTCGCGCAGACAGTGAAGGAACTCAAGGCCGGTAAGATTCAGTATCGTATCGACAAGGGTTCCAACGTCCATGCGCCCGTCGGCAAACTTTCCTTCACGGTTCCGCAGCTCGCTGAAAATGCGAAGACTGTGATCGATTCCGTGGTGAAGTCCCGCCCGCAGACCGCGAAGGGTGTTTTCATCAAGAGCATCTATTTGAGCGCTACGATGGCTCCCGGCGTTAAACTCGATATGGGCCTTACCCGATAGGAGATGTCCATGAAAAAGACTGTACTTAAAAAACAGCAGACTGTGGAGAAGGTCGTGGCCGCCTGCAAGGGCGCAACCTCCGTTTACCTTTTCAACTATCAGGGCATTCCCGTCTCTAAGGACAGCGAGCTCCGTAATCAGCTGAACGCGAAAGGCGTGAAGTATTTCGCAGTCAAGAACACGCTTCTCAAGCGCGTCCTCGAACAGCTCGGAGTCAAGGGCCTTGACGATCAGCTCGTCGGTGCGACCTCCATTATGGTCGGCCTCGAAGACGATCCTCTTCTCCCTGCGCGCGAGATCGAAGCCTTTCACAAGGCCAATCCTGATATCGTCGTCGCCAAAGGCCTTTATCTGGACGGAAAGGTTCAGCCTGCTTCCGAAGTCGTCAACCTCGCCAAGATCCCGGACCGCAAGGGTATGCTCGCCCAGTTGGTCTCTATCATTCTTGGACCTGGCGCAACGATTGCGGGCCAGCTCAAGTCCCTTACGGAAAAGCTGGAAAAACAGGATTCTCAAGCCGCTCAGCCGGCAACCACAAACAATTAACAAAAACAATTCAAAACGGAATAATCGGAGAAACACATCATGGCAACAGATATCAAGGCTATTGGTGATCAGATCGCGGGTCTCACCCTCATGGAAGCCAAGCAATTGGCTGACTACCTCAAAGAAGCTCACGGCATCGAAGCCGCAGCCGGTGCGGTCGTTGTGGCCGGCGGTGCTGCCGCTGGCGCTGCCGCTGAAGAAAAGACCGAATTCGACGTCATTCTCGTCGAATGCGGCGCTCAGAAGATGGGTGTCCTCAAGGCTGTCCGCACGATTACGGGCCTCGGTCTGAAGGAAGCGAAGGATCTGGTCGAAAAGCCGAACAGCACCGTCAAGGAAGCTATGCCGAAGGCAGATGCCGAGAAGCTGAAGAAAGATCTCGAAGCCCTCGGAGCCAAGGTCGTGCTGAAGTAATGCTCTCAGCTCATTGATCCTTAAAACCAAATGCCTGCACGAGTGTGCGGGCTTTTGGTCTTTCTCGTGAATAAGTTTTTTCAGCGATGAGGTATACTCAATGACGGAGCGGATAAACTACTCCTCCAACAAGTTCCATTTGGAACTGCCGTACTTGGTGGAAGTGCAAAAGGCTTCTTATGACCAGTTTCTGCAGAAAGGCATTCCTGCGCAGAAACGATTGAAAGTGGGCCTAGAACGTGTGTTCCAGGATATTTTCCCCATCACGGACATGAAGGAACTCTTCTCGCTGAAATACGAAGGGTATTTCTTCGGGATTCCCAAATACAATCTTCGTGAATGCCGTGAGCGTGGTCTCACGCACTCCATTCCGCTTTATGCGAACCTGTCTCTTCAGGTCTTTGAAGAAGACGGGGAAGACCGCAAGCTGAAGGAAGAGATCAAGAATGATGTCCTGATCTGTGATCTGCCTATCATGACGGATAACGGAACGTTCATCATCAACGGCGCGGAACGCGTCGTCGTCTCCCAGTTGCACCGCTCCCCCGGCGTGAGCTTTGACGAAGAGCTCCTCCCGAACGGTCGCTCCGATTACAAGAGCCGCATCATTCCTCATCGTGGTGCGTGGGTCGAATTCAATACGGACGGCGACGTCCTTTACCTGATCATCGACCGCAAGAAGAAGATTCCGGCGACGGCTCTTCTCCGCTGCATCGGCTTTGAAACGACGCAGGACATCCTGAACCTGTTCTACACGAACGCGGAAAAGGTGACCCTTACTCCGGATACAATTCCCGCTTATTATGGCCGGGTGGTATTCGCCGATGTCATCGACAAGGATTCCGGAGAAGTCGTGCTCGAGGCGAACAAAGTTTTTGACGACAAGAACAGCGTCCGCCTCACTGAAAGTGGAATTTCCGAAGTGACGTTCCTCCACGAAACGGAAGAAAACCTTCTCATTCACAACACTCTCGGCATCGATAAATGCCGTGGCAAGGAAGACGCTCTCAAACTTATCTATTCCGTGATGCATCAGTCACAGGAAGAAGCTCCGAACGCCGCCACCGCAGAAATTTTCTTTGATAATATGTTCCTCAAGGATCCCCGCAAGTATGATCTCGGCGAAGTCGGCCGTTATCGCTTGAACGCGAAGGTCTATACTCCGAACATCGAAAAGCAGCTCGCCTCGAAGGGCCTTTCCAAGCCGGCCCTCCAGACGATGACGATGAGCGAAGCGGATTTCCTTGCGATCATTGATTACATGGTCGGCCTCTACAATGGCGTCGAAGGCTATGTCCTTGACGATATCGACCACCTTGGCAACCGCCGCACGCGTTCCGTGGGCGAACTTCTCGCGAACCAGCTCTCCGTCGGCCTCAGCCGTATGAGCCGCGTGATCCGCGAGAATCTTTCCCTCCGCGAAAATGAAGGCCTTACGCCGCGTGACCTCGTGAACACCCGCACCGTGAATTCAGTGGTGCAGTCGTTCTTCGGTTCCAGCCAGCTTTCTCAGTTCATGGACCAGATGAACCCGCTGTCTGAACTTACGCACAAACGTCGTCTTTCCGCTCTTGGTCCCGGCGGCCTTTCCCGCGAACGCGCGGGCTTCGAAGTCCGCGACGTGCACTATACGCACTACGGACGCCTCTGCCCGATCGAAACACCGGAAGGCCCGAACATCGGTCTTATCAACTCCCTAGCCTCTTACGCGGTGATCAACCATTTCGGTTTCATCGAGACTCCGTACCGCATCGTCGGTCTTCTCGAATTCCGCGGCAAGGACGGCAAAACGTTCCATTTCCCGGAAGAGAAATGGCATTTCGGCATTTTCCGTGGATTCGTGCACGAGCCGAACCTCTTCATCCTGCTGGAACTTTCCGACAAGGAACAGGAACAGGTCCGTGCCTCTCTGGACAATGGCCAGCGCGAACTCTTCGACTCCTTCATTAACAAGGTGTTCGAATTCAAGGACGCGGATGGCAAGAGCTCGTTTGTGCGCAACGGCACCGTGCTTGAAAAGTTCAGCGACAAGGCTGATTACGTCCAGACTTCCATGGACATCGATCAGAAGGTCTCCGGCTTCATCACCTATATCACGGCCGATGAAGAAGACAACTATAAGGTCGCGCCGGCGAGCACCGAACTCGATGCCGATGATCACTTCAAGGACGAGTACGTGATCGTCCGCGACAAAAGCGAATATCCACATGTCGCGCGCGTTCTCAGCATTAAGCTTGATGATGATGCGACTGACCGCATTGACTTGATGGACGTGGCGCCGCAGCAGATTGTCTCTATCGCCGCAGGCCTCATTCCGTTCCTCGAGCACGATGACGCTAACCGCGCCCTTATGGGCTCCAACATGCAGCGCCAGGCTGTGCCTCTGCTTCGTTCCGAAGCGCCTGTCATCGGCACCGGCCTTGAACGCCGCGCCGCGCTTGATTCGGGCACCGTCGTCCTCGCCAAGCACCCCGGCCGCGTCAAGTTCGTCGATGCGACTAAGGTCGTCATCGAACGCGGTACGATGGAAAACGGCGAGTTCAGGCCTCTCGAAGGCCTGGGCGAGAATTATGAATTCCTCGGTCGCGAACCCATCGATGAATATATTCTCCGCAAGTTTGAACGTTCCAACCAGGATTCCTGCATCAACCAGAAGCCTGTCGTGGACGTCGGACAGTTCGTGAATGCGGGCGATGTCCTTGCGGACGGTGCTTCCACGGATCACGGGGAACTTGCCCTCGGCAAGAACATCCTCATCGGATTCCTCCCGTGGCACGGTTACAACTACGAAGACGCGGTGATCATTTCCGAAGAACTCGCGATCAAGGACACGTTCACTTCCATTCATATAGAAGAATATGAACTTGAAGTCCGTGACACCAAGCGCGGCCCGGAAGAGCTCACCCGTGAAATTCCGAACGTGGGCGAAGATGCTCTCCGCAACCTCGACGAACGCGGCATTGTCCGCGTCGGCGCGGAAGTCCACGCTGAAGATATCCTGGTCGGCAAGGTGACGCCTAAGGGCGAAACCGAACAGACCCCTGAAGAACGCCTCCTCCGCGCCATCTTCGGCGAAAAGGCGAGCGACGTCAGGGATTCTTCTCTCAAGGCTCCTCCGGGAATGAAGGGCGTGGTCGTTGAGACCCGCGTGTTCACCCGCAAGGACCGTGCGGACAAGAAGAACAAGGGCGAAGATCAGGAAACGATCAACGGAATCAAGGAAAAGTTTCAGACGGAAATCGACAGCATCAAGGCTGCGTGCCGTGAAAATCTTAAGAACATTCTGAACGGTCAGGTGTGCGGCAAGATTCTGGACGACGAGACTCATGAAGTTCTCGTCTCGGAAGGACGCACTTTGTCCGAAAGCCTGCTCGCGAGCCTCGATTTCACAAAGATTTCCTTCGCTTCCATTTTCGCCCGCGACAACGCGGACGCGCAGGACAAGGCAATGAGCCTGGTGCAGGTCGCCAAGGACCGCCTCGATCACCTTACCCGCGAAATGGAAAAGGAAATCGACAAGGTCACGAAGGGTGACGAGCTCAAGCCCGGCGTCCTCCAGACCGTCAAGGTCTATATCGCTAAAAAGCGCCGTCTCTCCATCGGTGATAAGATGGCAGGCCGTCACGGTAACAAGGGCTGCGTGTCCAAGATCGTTCCGGTCGAAGACATGCCGTTCACCGAAGACGGTCGCCCGCTGCAGATCCTTCTGAATCCGCTGGGCGTGCCTTCCCGTATGAACGTGGGTCAGGTGCTTGAAGTTCAC
>JBAYFD010000090.1:0-6953 GCA_041667365.1 Fibrobacteraceae bacterium
AAATTGCTTTGGTGAAGTGAAATTGTCAAGAACCGAGCAAGAAACAGAGACACTTGCGCTTTAGCGCTTAGTGACTCTGATCCCTCCCAGAAGAACTTGCTAAATGAATGGGAGCAGGAACGAAAAGCGATATAATCATCGAGGAGGGAGCTGTGCCCACAAATTATGCGTTCATCAATAACCGTGCGAAGGGGCGCTTCGCGGAACTCCACGCCTGCGGGTTCCTGATGCGGCAGGGCTGTTCCCTCATCGCCCGCAATTACGCGTACCGCGGAGGCGAACTCGACATCGTCGCGAAATCTCCGGAAGGGCGGCTCCTTTTCGTGGAAGTCAAATCCGTGTGGAAGCGCGACAAAGGGGCCCCCGAAAGCCGCGTACGCGCCGGGAAGCAGTACAAAGTCTGGCGCACGGCCTGCCATTTTCTGCATTTTCACGGCGGACTCGATCAAAAGAGCCGCTTCGACGTCATCGCAGTGAACGTCCGGGACGGGAAACTTGACATCCGCCACTTCCCCGGGGCATTCGAAGCGAAGCACACCATCGCGGATTGTTAAGCTTTTATCTAAATTTGGCGGCATGCGTTACGAAGTGCATCCTGTGAATCCCCAGCCGCGCATCGTGAAACTTGCCGCGGAAACTCTTGAAAAAGACGGAATAGTCCTGTACCCCACCGAATCCGGTTACGCCGTGGGCTGCAACGCCGAATCCCCCAAAGCGATTCACAAGCTGTACCTACTCAAGAAGCCGATGAAGAAATTCGTGATGGCGCTGATCCTTCCGGACATCCGCCGCGCCTCCGAATACGCGCACGTAAGCAACTTCGCTTTCAGCATCATGAAGCAGCGCGTTCCCGGCCCATATACATTCATCCTGCCCGCGGATCCGTCCATCGCCCGCAAGCTCGACGTCAAGCGCCCGGAGGTCGGTTTCAGAATGCCGACGCACCCGTTTTTCAAGGAACTTTTCCAGATTTTCGGCAAGCCCATCCTGAGCACGGCGGCGAAACTTTCCGACGAGGAATCCACCGACCCTGACGCGATATGGAATCAGTTCGAACACAGCGTAAACATGATGGTCGACTGCGGGCCGATCCAGATCAACCCGACGAACATCATCAGCCTCGTCCACGACGAAGTTGAAATCATCCGCGGCTCTTTAGACTAATAAAATCAGGCGACGATCCACACGCCCGCCCAGAACACGGCAAAGTACAGGCGCGCATCGAATCTGCGCACATTCAAAAGAGGCGAAAACGCAAGCCCCGCGACAAGGAGAGCCAGGGGAAGATAATCGAACGGAACATTCCGGTACGAAAGCGAAAGCCTGCCGAAGAATTCCACCCACAGCCAGAACCCCTGGGCGAGCGCCGCGAAAAAGGCGCGGCGGCGTTTTAAAAGCAGCGTCGAAACGCACAGGCAAAGCGCGAACATCTCCAGCGGATACATTTCATACAAAGCATAAGGCTCCGCGTTGCCGAACGACAGGACGGAAAACACCTCGAAACAGAGGAGGGCCGCTCCGAGGACCGCCCCGCGGAGCGGGAGCGGAAGCCGCCCCTGCCAAAGGAACGGCGCCGGGAGCATGGCAAGCGCACAGGCGAGAAGGTTCACCAAAGCATTCATTTTGCACCTCCCGCGAGAAACCGCATATAAACGGCGAGGTTATGCGCCTCCGTCTCCGAAATGCGCCCGCGCTGCGGACTCATATAATTGCGTCCGTCGAGGATGACCTTCGCAAGAGAATCCGTTCCCAGGCTATCCAGGCGCTCCGCGGAGAATTCCGTCGGAAGCGGGAAGAATTCGCGTACAAATTTATAATTCCGGTTCCCGTCCTCCCCATGGCAAGCGGCACAGCGAGTTCTCCAAAGGAGCGCCGCATCGCGGGGTTCCGCAGGCACGGCTTCCGAAGCGATTTCCGCGCGGGGTTCCACATACAAAGTATCACCACCGCGGTAAACGGCGGCGCAGAGGACTCCCGCGACGATTCCGAGCAGCGCACAGACGGCGAACAGCACCTTCCGCGAAACGAGTCCCGAGAAGGCGCGTGCGGAAAGCACCAGTCCCGCGACGAAAGCTATAGCCGGGAAAGCGATAGGAATGAAGCGCACCCACGGCATCGCGGGCACGCGCCACTTGAACCAGAGCACCCACGCAAGCGTCACGGCAAAGCCGGCGCACCATGCAAAAAGGACGCTCCGCCGGGGTAACGCATGAGCTGGCCTGTCCACGGCGGAAAAGGCCGGGGTGCACACCGGCACATTCTGTTTCTGAAACCAGAGCCGGAGTCCGAAATACAAAGAAAGGAACACGCCCGCGCCGAGCACCAGCCAGCCGTAATCCACGGAAGTCCAGTCCAAAGGCCTTGGCATCACGAAATGCAGGCGCTCCATCCACATCGCGAGCACCGCAGAAAAAGCCAGCGCGACACGGGCAAGGCGTGTATTCCGCACCGATTTAATCCACAGAAACTGCGGGAAGAGGAATCCGAAAAGGAGCACGCCCGGGTTCCACACGCCTTTGCACAAAAATTCCCAGATCCAGAACGGAAGAATGATCCATGAACCGGTAAGAAGAAGTTCTTCCAGGTGCCGTATCCGACGATGCTCCACTTCACACAGGATAAGCACTAGCGCGACACCCGAATAAAGCGCACCGATGATGAAGTACACAGGAAGGTATGCGCCATGCCACGCGGACTGGCACGTGACCGCGAAATCAAGGCTCACGAGCGTATGCACCCACAGCACGAGCGGGAAAAGGATCCAGGCGAAGGGCTTCCTGTATGCGCCGAATTCCGGGCGTTTCACGGAAAGCGCATGCAGCGCGAGAAAGATTACGGAAAGCGCAAAGTACGCCCCGATCGCGACAAAGTCCCACACAAGCGGAGACTCCGCGTTCACATACAAATTCCGGACGACGCCCAGCGGGAACAGGAAATAGAAGCGCAGGGGAATTCCGAGATGCACGAGCGGAAAAATCGCGGCGACGGGAATCGCGGCGACGGTTGAAATTTCCGCCGGGAAAGCGATGCGCCGCCCCCACCGCACGGAAAGCGCGCAGAGAATAGCGGAGAAGAACGTCCCCGCGTGAGCGAGCCCGATCCAAAAAACGAAATTGGAAACCGGCGTTCCCCAGAAAGTGCTCTGATCGACGGCCCACGACGCAGGCCCTGCGGAAAGCGCCGTATCAAGCACGCACGCCGCAGGGATGCACAGCAAAAGACCTATCGCGAAAAGAGCGCGGAACATCAGACCTTCCCCATCAGATAAACCACGGACGGGTCCCACTTCGCGACGGATTTTAGCGCATAGACGCCGCGCCCGCGGACTGCGAGCGAAAGCGGGGATTCGGGATCGAGCCAGTTGCCGAAAACGATCGCATGCGCAGGACATGCCGCAGAACAAGCGCTCTGCACCGTTTTTCCGCGCCAGTCGCCGCCCGTCATCCGTACACGCAGGCGGTCGTTCTGCAAACGCTGCACGCACAGGGAGCATTTCTCCATCACGCCGCGTTCCCGGAGCGGAACCTCCGGGTTGAATTTCGCGGCGAGTCCGAGGGCACGGGAATCCTCATAATTGAACTTGCGCGTCCTGCTCGGACAGTTCGCCGCGCAGAAACGCGAACCGATGCACCGCGAATACACCATCGCGCTCGGGCCATCCGGAGAAGCCACCGCCGCGCCCGTCGGACAGACGCGTTCACAGGGAGCGTCCCCGCACTGGGAACACATCACGGGAATTCCGCCGCGCATCTCTATCCAGTGCATATAGCGCCCTTTAGAAGCGCCATCCGCGCTCACGCGGGGAATGTTATTCTCGAGCATGCAGGCAAGGATGCACTCGCCGCAATGATTGCACAGGTCCAGATCAATCGCCATGCCGAAGCGGTTCTTCTCCCCGGGAAATTTGGCGCGCGCACCGGGAACGGCGACCGGAACAAAGTCCTCCGCGGGGAGCGACCGGCCCATCGCCTCGCGCACCTCGGCCTTCCAGAGCGCGACATCCGCGTTCTCAGCCGTAGCAACATTCCCCGGCGCAAGCTCCGTACGACGGCAGCCTCCGAGGGCGAGCCCTCCGAAAAGGAGGCCCATGAGTTTTACAAAGTTTCTGCGGGATTCGTCCATATTCCACTACCTTCAGCGATGACACCTTGCACAATCCGTACCGGCCTTAGGGAATCCACGCTCCCCGCGGTGGCACGCGAGGCAATCTTCCATGCGCACCGGCGCATGGCGCCCTCTGTCTATTTCTTCCGGCGACCCGTGGCACGACTCACAGGAAATGCCCGCATGGACATGAATTCCGTGATGAAAAACAACATCCGACGGGAAAGCGCTCTCGATACGCCAGGGCTCTCCGCCCGCTTTCCGAAGCGCGCTGTCCAACTTCGCTATCCCCGGTTTTTCCGTGAGCGGAAGCCTGTGGCAATCCATGCAGTCCGCCTTCGAAGGGAAAAAGGCACTGGAACCGGAACGCGCCCCGGAATGGCAATGCGTGCAGTCGAGCCCGATGTTCGCGCCGTGAAGCGCATGAGAGAAAGGAATATCGCGGTTCACGGGAGAATATTCTTCCGCAGGCGTAAACAGGAAATCGGCGACGATAAGCGCTACGACAAAGCAGGCGATACCCCCGATGACCGCGAAGCCTTTCATTTCGGCCTATCCGGGGAATCCGGGTGTTCCGCGAGGTAAAGGAGCCAGGCGGCGAGATTCTTCGCATCCTTGTCCGCAAGCGGTTCTAGCGTCATCTTCGTCTTGTATTTTTCAGGATGAATCGGCTTCGGGTCCTTCAGATAAGCGATGAGCGCCGCGGGAGTATTTCTGTACCGCTCCACATCCGCACCCATCGCAGGCCCGGCGAAATCCCGCGTCCAGCGGTGGCACGCATAACATTTCTCATCGTAAATCGCAGCGCCGGCCTTCTTCACTTCCGGCGTCAACTCAGGAAGCGCAGCGTCTAGCGCGAACAGCGCCGTCGCAAAAGCGAAGCCGCAGAACGCGGCGCAGCGGACGTTCATCAGCGCCTCTTGAGGAGCATTCCGGAAATGCGCGCGACAAGGCGTCGCGGCAGGAAGCGCTCAAAAAGGACGCACAAATTATTCGGCGTCCCGGGAATGACGACATCCGGGTGCCCGTGGAGGATAGCGTCGGCAATGCTCGCAGCGACGAACGAAGGGCTCGTGCGGAAGATCTGAGCGAGAACGCCGTTGCGGGATGTCCCGGCTAGTTCATGGAAATCCGTGTCCGTGTAACCGGGACACACGGCGATTGCGCGCACACCGTAGGCGCGCGCTTCTTCCGCGATAGCCTCGGTATAGGAAAGCACGAACGCCTTGCTCGCATAATAAGCGGCCATGTATGGCCCGGGCTGGAACGCGCCCATGCTCGCGACATTCACGATCACGCCCTTGCGGCGCGCGGACATCACCTTGAGCGCGAGCTTGCAGAGGACCATCGGCGCCGTCACATTCAGCGCAAGCATCGCCTTTTCGCTATCCACGGGAATCTCGTAAGCTTCGCCGCAGAATCCCGCGCCCGCGTTGTTCACGACAAGATCGGGAGCCGCCCCCGTATGGCTGATGACTTCCGCCCACAGGGCTTCCGCCGCGCCTTCCTGCGAAAGGTCGCACGCGACGACGATCGCTTCCGTACCGAACCGGGATTTAAGCTCGACCGCGAGTTCCTCGAGCCTGTCCTTGCGGCGCGCGACAAGAACGATTTTTTCCGCATGGGGCGAAAGGCACCTTGAAAGCTTTGCGCCGATACCGGAACTCGCACCCGTAATAAGAACACATTGATACCGTTTCATCGTAACACCCTTTCCCAATGAGATTTTCTAGATTGTAAGTTAACTTTTTTTCAGAGAACGAACTTATAATGAGTCTGATTTCCGCATTTTTCATCGCCCTCGCCCTCTCCATGGATTGCTTCGCCGTGGCGGTGTCCACCGGACTCTGCCACCGCGGCATCTCCCCAAAGGAAATCCTTAAAATGGGAGTTTCCTTCGGCGCATTCCAGGCTGGAATGACCGTCCTCGGCTATTTCTTCGGAAGCATTCTCCAGAAGCAGATTTCGGGCATTGATCACTGGATCGCCTTCGGGCTCCTCGCGTTCCTCGGAATACACATGATCGTCGCTGCGGTAAGGGACAACGGCGAAGAAAGCTGCCCGCGCCTCGATCTGCGCACACTCCTCACGCTCTCCGTCGCGACGAGCATCGACGCGCTCGCCGTGGGCGTCACGTTCGCGATGCTCTCTTCCCCGATAGCTGTTCCCGCCGCGATCATCGGGCTTGTTTCCCTGATCGTTCCCGTCATCGGAGCGAATATCGGCAAGCGCGCCGCGACGCGCTTATCCAGCAAAGGCGCGGAAATCGCCGGAGGCATCGTCCTCACCGGCATCGGCGTAAAAATTCTGATCGAGCATTTATCATAAAAAAACAAGAGGCAAAAGATGGCTTTCACACAAATTAAAGCAGAAGAACTCAAGGACAATCCGTTTAAACTCATCGGCAAGGACTGGATGCTCATCACCGCGGAACACGCCGGCAAAACGAACATGATGACTGCGTCCTGGGGCGGCGTCGGCGTAATGTGGAACAAGCCCGTCGCCTACATCGCACTCCGCCCGCAGCGTTTCACGAAAACGCTCGTCGATGCGGAAGGAACTCTTTCGCTCGCGTTCTTCGATGAAAAGTACCGCAAGGAACTCGCTTACTGCGGCAAGGCTTCCGGCAAAAATGAAGACAAAGTCGCGCACTGCGGATTCACCGTTCTCCACGAAGGGCAGACTCCGTATTTCAAGGAAGCGCGTCTCGTATTAGTTTGCCGCAAGCTGTTCGCACAGACCTACGACGAAAAGAGTTTCGTGGACAAGTCGCTCATCCCCTCGAACTACGCGGACAAGGACTACCACACGCTCTACATCCTGGAAATAGAGAAGATCCTGGTCCGGGA
>JBAYFD010000091.1:0-6930 GCA_041667365.1 Fibrobacteraceae bacterium
ACACGCATACGAAACGGCGACGCCCAGGCAGTACGCGGTGCTCTCCCAGGTATGCGAAAGCATCCGCGAAGTCTACAGGACTGACTCCGTCGCCGCCGCCTGCGAAAGCGTGAAACAGGCGAAGGATTCCGCAAAAGTGACGTCCGTCACATCCTCCGCAAAAGCCGTTTCCACGGAAGCGAGCTCCTCTTCCGAAGCGAGCTCCTCTTCCGTAACGATCAAATCCGGCAGCGCCGCGGCGACCGTTCCGGAAAAAAGCAAGGCAAAAGCGACAGACGCCGCGGAACCCGCATGGGTACTGCAACTCGGAGCCTTCAGCCTTGAAGAGAACGCGCAGATGCTCGTGAACAAGCTCAAAAAGGAGCACATTGACGCCCAGATTTCCGTGCGTGAAAACAGCAATGGGAAAAAGCTTTACCTCGTGCGCACCGGCGCGTTCGACACCCGCGACGCGGCGATGGACTTCGGCGGAAAGCGTCTTTCGCCCATCAAACAGACTTTCCAGCCTGTAAAATTGCATTAACCTTTCACTTTTCCCTTTTTCCATTTTTCAAATGGTTCTATATTTGATAGGCCCCTAAGCCGGGGTGGTGAAATTGGTAGACGCGCTGGACTCAAAATCCAGTAGAGGAGACTCTGTGAGGGTTCGATTCCCTCCCCCGGCATACGAGAAAAAAAGGATGAGGTCGGTGATGATAAACTGCATCAAAATAGTTTCCGCGCTGCTTCTCACAAGCGCTGTCGCCTTCGCGCAAAACGATGTCTACGGAACGTCGGGAGACGGGCCCGCTGCCGGAAGTTCAGCTTCCTCCGCCACGGACAAGGCTCCGGCATCCATGGATGAAGCCCCCGCCCCGAGTGAAAGCGCCAACGATAGTTCATCTTCCTTTTACGGAAGCGACGATTCCGAAAGTTCCGACGAATCTTCCGCCGGCTCCGCCACGGCGACCGGCGATCAATGGGAAGGCTTCAATTACGAAGAGGCCGGACTCACCCAGTGGGAATTCCAGCAGGCCAAGGAAGCGGGCATCTCCCGCGAAAAGCTCACCCGCCTCGTCGAACTCGGCGTCCATCCCTCCGAATATCTCCAGAAGCCGTGGGAACGCCTCGGCGTGACGGAAGAAGCCTGGCTCAACCAACGCGCCCAGGGAATGGAAGATTCCGACATCGACCGCTCGTACAGGAACCACAGCGGGGATCAGTCCCTCGCCTACTGGTCGCTCCTCGTCCCCTCGCTCTACCAATGGGAAAAAGACGACAAGATGAAAGCTATATGGATCGATGTCCTGTGGGGCGTCGGCGTCGGCGGGCTTTCTTATTATGCGGCGACATCGAGCGACAATACCTGGATCTACTGGCTCATCCCCGTTCTCGGGGCGCACCTCTGGTCTTTCGCGGATGCGTTCCTGCACACGCAGTGGGACAACAATCCGGACGCGAATCAATTCAGCTTCGGCATCGGCCCTTCGCGGAACAGCGGAGTCGCCGGCATAATGCAGTGGCGTTTCTAATAAAATGCAGATAGAACTTCTCAAATGCAAAATACACCGCGCAACGGTCACCGACGCGGACCTGAACTACGAAGGATCCATCACTATCGACCGCGCCCTGATGGACGCGGCGGGGATTCTTCCATTTGAACGCGTAGGAATTCTCGACATCAACAACGGGGCCCGGTTCGACACCTACGTCATCGAAGGCGCGAAGGATTCCGGCACCATCTGCCTGAACGGCGCCGCGGCGCGTCTCGTGCAGAAAGGCGACCTCGTCATCATCGTTTCCTACGTGAGCCTCACGCCCGAAGAAGCGAAGAACTGGAAGCCCACCGTCGTCCGCGTGGACGCGGAAAACAAGATCCGCTGAACGCTCCTGAAAGGCGTTAAAACGGGACATCCTCATTCAGAGAATGTCCTATTTTATATTTTGAAGATATGCCGAGGATGTCAGTCATCGTTTCACTTGTGTGCGCGTCATTAATTTGTGCGCAACAGGACGGCGTGCCCTTCCGCGATGACGGTTTTGACCGGAACAGGCTCATCCGCGACACGACGGGCGGATACGACGGTTCCTTCTACATCGGCGGCAGTTACACGCTGAGCTACATCTCCGCGCCGCAATTTTCCCGGATGTCCGGAGTGTACCTCACCACCCTCGCCTATCAATTTGATTTTCCGCTCGAAATCAGCATGGATATCGGCGCGGAAAACGTCTTCTTTCATAAGGAAAGGGAGAAGCCCCCGTTCCCCGAAGATTGCAGGAATGGGAAAAGCGCGGGCTTTCTCCTACCGCGCATCGGGCTTGAATACCATCCCACCCCGAACACATTTCTCAGTATTCAGTTCATCAATGAACCCGACGCCATGCGCGCTTACGGTCCCTGGCGCTACTGGTACCGCGATCCGCGATATTATCAGTATTGAACCATCTTCCGGATCGTATTTTTCTTATCTTTAAAAGGTATGCGCATTCATCCGTCCATTCCTCTTTCCGTTCTCGTCCTCGCAGCGGGCGTCTGCCTCTCCTGCAAGGACAAGGATGCTTCGGCGGTGACGGAAGTGAGGCCCACACCCGGGGACGTTCAACTGCTGAACAGCTGCGGAATGCCGGGAGCGGCGGCGAAGATGCGCGATTATCTGCGGAAGCACGGATTCGACGTTATAGAAGTGAGCGATGACAAACTCTGGAATTATGAAGAGACCGTCATCGCATTGCGGAACCCGCACTGGGCCGGCGCGGAAGCTCTTGCCAAAGCGCTCCGGACGACGAACGTGATCCCGCTGGAAAATAAGGAAAAGCTGGTGGACGCGACCGTGTACATCGGCAAGGATTTCAACAAAATCATCGCACAGGACGAGGAAGAACAATGACAACGAAAAAGAAAACCCCCAAGAAGTCCGCGGCAAAGAAAGTTGTCGCGAAAAAAGTTTCCGCGAAAAAGCCGGTTGCAAAAAAGTCAACCGTCAAAAAGGCAGTGAAAGGCAAGGCGCCGGCGAAAAAAGCCGCTCCGAAAAAAGCCGCGGTGAAAAAGACTGCCGCGAAAAAAGCAGCACCGAAAAAAGCGGCGCCAAAAAAAATCATGAAAAAAATTTCCGCGAAAAAAGCGGTGAAGACTGTTCCAGCCACGCCTAAGAAAGAAGCCCTCCCCGAAGGGGTGCAGTTCTCCGCGGAAATTCTTTTCGCGCTCCGCGCGCAGAAGGTGCAGCTCATCGACCTCCGCGGCATAAACGACGTCGCGGACTTCTTCCTCGTCGCGACCTGTGAAAGCGAAGCGCAGATGCAGACCATCCTGAACGAACTCTCCAAGGAATACAAAGCCCGCGGCCTCGCCACGAACGGCTTTGAATACAAGGAAGGCGTGGAATGGGCAGTGTTCGACGCTGGCCTCGACCTGATGGTCCACCTGTTCGAGCAGAAGAAGCGCGAAGAAATCGGACTCGACGTCCTTTACCGCGACGGTCACGTGACGGATCTCGACGAAAAAGATTTCCTCAAGGAAAAGGCGAATACCAAGGCCGATGAAAATGCTTTCATTTGAGGCGGCAATCGCGAAAGCCCTCGCCGCGACCGGAGCTTTCCAGGAAGAAGCAGTCGCGCCGCTTCTCACGACGCCACCCGACCCGACCCACGGCAACTACAGCCTTCCCTGCTTCGTGCTCGCAAAAACGATGCACAAGGCTCCGAAAGTCATCGCCGAGGAACTCGCACAGAAGATTCAGCTCCCGGAAGGCATCGCGAAAGTGGAGCCCGTGAACGGCTACCTGAATTTCTTCGTGGACCGGAGCGCACTCGCGAAAAGCGTGCTCAATGACATTGAATCGCGCAAGCTCGATTACGGGCACGCGCAGGCGAACGGCAAGACCGTCTGCATCGATTACAGCTCCCCGAACATCGGCAAGGAACTCGCATTCCACCACCTGCGTTCCACGATGATCGGAAACAGCCTCGCCCGCATTTACATGGCGAACGGCTATAAGGTCGAGCGCATCAATCACCTCGGCGACTGGGGCACGGCTTTCGGCAAGCTCATCGTGATGTACCTTCGGGAAAAGCTCCCGACGGACCAGGCGTCGCTCGACGCGCTCACGGTCAAGGAACTCAACGTTCTGTATGCGAGCTTTTCCAAGGTGAGCAAGGACGAGCCCGGGCTCGAAGATGAAGCCCGCGCCGCGTTCACCAAACTTGAACAGGGCGACGGCTTCTACCGCTCGCTCTGGCTTGCATTCCGCGCCGCGACGCTCAAGGAACTAATGCGCATCTACGGTATGCTGGGCGTCGAATTCGATCATTACACGGGCGAATCGTTCTACGAAGACAAGATGCCAGCGGTCATAGACGAACTCAAGGAAAAGGGACTCCTCACCCGCAGCGAAGAACGCGACGTGGTGATGCTTGATGAGTTCAAGCTCAATCCCTGCCTCATCCGCAAGAGCGATGGAAGCACTTTGTATGCAACGCGCGACCTCGCCGCCGCGATATACCGCAAAAAAGAATACAACTTCGACAAGTGCCTCTACGTGGTGGACCTGGGACAGGCGCTGCACTTCAAGCAGGTGTTCCATGTCCTCAAGAAGATGGGCCGCGAATGGTACAAGGACATGTACCACATCCCGTTCGGCGTCATCCTCCAGCAGGTGGACGGCAAATGGGAAAAGGGCAAGACGCGCACCGGCACGGCGAGCCTCCTCCGCGACGTGATCGAAGCAGCGCAGAAAAAAATTCTCGAATTCATCGACGAAAAGAATCCCGGGCTCGAAGACAAGGAGCTCATCGCACGGCAAATCGGCATCAGCGCGCTCACCTTCAACGATCTCAAGAACCGCCGTCTGATGGACGTGAAGTTCGACTGGGATTCCGTGATGAGCTTTGAAGGCGCGACCGGTCCTTATGTGCAGAATGCGCACGTGCGCCTCTGCAGCATCATGCGCAAGGCGGGTTACTCCGTGAGCGCGAAGGACGTGGACTGGAAAGCCATCGAAGACGAGTACTCCTACGAACTCATCCGCAAGCTATCCGCCAAGGGCGAACGCATCGCACAGGCATGCGAAGCGGACGAACCGAGCGTGCTCGCGCAGTATGCGCTTGAAATCGCGGAATCCGCGCACCGGTTCATCCACAATGACCGAGTGCTTGGAAGCGCCGAAGAGAAGTCCAGACTGTTCCTCGTGCAGAGCACGCAGCTCGTGCTCGAAGACGTCCTCGGACTCCTCGGGCTCTTCCCCATCCGCGCGATGTAGTACAAATGAACGCGATCCTCGAGAATGCGCTCCGCGGCGCACGCATTTCCCCCGATGAAGCCGTTTCGCTTCTGAAGAACGGCGACTGGACGGAAATGGCGCAGGCGGCGCACCTCGAACGGATGCGGAAACTCCCCGGAAATACCGTCGGCTATACCGTCTACAGAATCATCAACTACACGAACGTCTGTTCCGTGCGCTGTTCGTTCTGTTCCTTCTGCCGCGGGGAGGGCGATAAGTCTGCGTTCACGATGCCTCTCGATGAAATCCGGGCGAAGGCGCTCGATGCGAAGGCGAAAGGCGCGGATCAGATATTTCTTCAGGGCGGTGTGAATCCGACGATTCCGCTAAGTTATTACGAAAACGCGCTCCGGCTCATTACAAATGAACTGAAGATGACCGTCCGCGGGTTCTCTCCCGTGGAACTCGTGCGGATGAGCGGGACATTCAAAATGCCGCTCCCGGAGCTTCTCAGGCGGCTCAAGGACGCGGGGCTTTCCTCCGTACCCGGCGCAGGAGCGGAAATTCTCACGGACAGGATGCGGAATGCGTTAAGCCCGCGGAAACTTTCAGCGGACGAATGGATTAACGCCATGCGCGAATGTCACAGGGCGGGGCTCCCCGGAAGCGCGAACATCGTCTTCGGCAGCACGGAAACGCCGGAGGACATCGCGGAGCACCTGGAACGCGTGCGCGCGCTTCAGGACGAGACGCACGGCTTCAAAAGTTTCGTCGCCTGGACATTCCAGCCGCAGACGAAGAATTTCACGGTCCGCCACGTGACTGCGCCCGAATACCTCAAGGTTCTCGCGCTGTGCAGGCTCTACCTCGACAACGTTCCGCACATCGAAGTTTCCGTGCTCGGCATGGGAAAAGTCCTCGGGGAGCTAGGTCTCCGTTCCGGTGCGGACGACATCAACAGTCCGGTGCTCGAGGAGAACGTTCTCGTTTCGCACGGATTTTCGACCATCGCCGAAGCGGAAGCATTCCTACGCGGCGCCGGATTCACTCCCCGCCGCCGTTCCCTCAACTTCGACTGATATTTAATTTATGCGCAGCGATACCGATTTTCCGCGGCTCGTTCTCCAGGATTCCGAACCTCCGGAAGTTCCACAGAACAGCGGATTACCGGAAAATCAGGAACCGCCGGAAGTGACGCTTGCCATCGCGGATTACTTACAAATTCGCGATTACAGCCTCGTCCTCGCAAGCCAGGGAATAGGCCACAGGATAGTGCACGATTCCCGCGGTCCGTTTGAACTCCGCGTAGAGGAGCCGCTCGCCGATGCTGCCCGGGAGCAGATCGCACTTTATAAGCAGGAGAACCCGCTCCGCACGGAGAATCCTCCGCTGCCCTTCGCGCTCAGCATCCAGCCCCTCGGCATTCTTCTCGTCCCCGTCGTATTCACGCTCATCCAGTTCTCCGACCACGGCTCCGCATTTTACCATTCCGGCATCGCGGATACCGATAGGATCCTCCATGGCGACTGGTGGCGCGTATTCACGGCGCTCACGCTCCACGGAGATGCGCTCCACCTCACGAGCAACCTCGTCGCCGGATTCCTGATACTGAACCTGCTCGCGATCCGCATTCCGCTGTCCCGTATAGCGCTCCCGCTCGTCGCCGCATCGGGGCTTGCGAATTACGGCGTCGCGCTCACCATGCGCACGGATTTCCGCTCCCTCGGCTTTTCCA
>JBAYFD010000092.1:0-6921 GCA_041667365.1 Fibrobacteraceae bacterium
AGAGCGAGTCCCGCGATGACGGAAAGGAGCCCTCCGCGGTAGCACGCTGGTATGACTGATTTACTTTACGAGAAAGAAGGCGCGAGACAGCAGGGCTTGAGAGAAGGTCGCGCGGAAGGCCGTGTGGAAGGAATTGCGCTCGGCGAGGCGCTTGCGATGGAAAGACTGGCTAAGGGTCTCCGTGATGACATCGATGAAAGGCTTGTTGTAGCTCGGACCGCTACTGCTCATCCGTGCAAGCTGCTATATTTGCTTTAATGCTTCTCGATTCTTTGAATGATAGTCAGCGCAAAGCTGTTACTGCCACGGAAGGCTTCGTCCGCGTGATCGCGGGGGCGGGCAGCGGTAAGACGCGCGCGCTTTCGCACAGGTTCGCCTTTCTGGTGAACGAACTCGGCGTGCTTCCTTCGGACATTCTGTGCGTCACTTTTACGCACAAGGCGGCGAGCGAGATGCGGCAGCGCATCCGGAACCTGATCTCGGACGGGGATACGGCGTACATCGGCACGTTCCACAGTTTCTGCGTGTCCGTGCTGCAGGAAGACGCGAACGCGGTGCAGTATCCGAAGAATTTCCTCGTGCTGGATAATGCGGACATCGATGCGATGCTTACGATCATTTACGAGGAGCGCGGACTCTCGCTCCGCGAGATGACGTTCAAGGATGCGCGCGATATGTTCGAGATCCGCAAGCTGTTCAAGGAGCCGCGCTATTACGAGGACATGATCGCGATGCCGCTGGACATTCTGCGGCAGAAGTACATGCAGGCGACCGCGGTCGAGGACATTCTTTTTTACGGTTATCTGTATCAGGAAAAGAAGTGCTTCGGGCTGGACTACAACGATCTGATTAAGTTTACTTTGTACATATTCGGGCGCGACGCGGCGATCCGCGAAAAGTGGCAGAAGCGCCTCGAGTACATTATGATCGATGAGTTCCAGGACATCGACAGCTTGCAATACGAGCTGATGCGCGTCCTTGCGGGCTATCACAAAAATTTATTCATCGTGGGCGATCCGGATCAGACGATTTATACATGGCGCGGTGCGAATGTGCGCTACCTGCTGGATTTCGACAAAGAATTTCCGGCGACGCAGACGGTGATGATGATGGAGAATTACCGTTCCACGCCGCAGATTCTCGCGGTGGCGAACAGTCTGATTTCGAAGAACGGGAACCGTATCAAGAAGGACCTTCTGCCCGTGCTCCCCGCGGGCGAAAGGCCGCTGTTCTTCCACGCGAAAAGCGAGGAGGACGAGGCGCGCTTTATTGCGAAGGAAATTCAGAAGCTGAAAGCCGAGGGCGTGAAACCTACGGACATCGCGGTGCTTTACCGTTCGCATTTCGTGACGCGGGCGGTCGAGGAGGTGTTCCTCAAGGAGAAGCTGCCCTATACGCTTTATAGCGGGGTACAGTTCTACAACCGTATGGAGATCAAGGACGCGCTTTCTTATCTGCGGCTTATCACTTATCACGACGATCTTTCATTTGTACGCATCGTGAACAAGCCGAAGCGGAATATCGGCGAGCGGCGCATGCACTTTCTGCGGAATTACGCGGAGGAGAATCACTGCCTGCTTTACGATGCGCTCAGGCGCACGGCGGATAACGAGATCTTCAGGAATACGAAGGTCCGCGACTTCCTCTCGCTCATTGAGGAATATGGGCTGCGCTATCCGGAGATGCGCGTTTCGGAACTTCTAGGAGAAGTGCTGGAGCGGAGCGGCTACGAGGAGGCTATGCGCACGGAAGGCTCTGGCGAACGCTTGGATAATCTCGCGGAACTGAAGAAGTCCATTTTTGAATTCGAGACGACCTGCGGCGAGGAGACGACGCTTACGGGCTATCTTTCGCACATCGCGCTTTTTTCGAATGCGGATGCGGCGGAGAACAAGGAAGCGGTGAAGCTGATGACGGTGCATACGGCGAAGGGGCTCGAGTTCCCTTACGTGTTCCTTTGTTCGATGGAGGAGGGCGTGTTCCCGGCGAAGAAGACCGCGACTGCGGAGGCTATGGAAGAGGAGCGTCGCCTCGCTTTTGTCGCCGTGACCCGTGCGCAGAAAATGCTTTATATTTCCGACAGCGAGGGGAAAAATCTGGACGGCTCCTTCCGCTATCCGTCGCGTTTTGTGTTGGACATTGACCGCGATTTGCTTACATGGGTGAATCCGCCGGACGAGAACCTGATCGCCCGCGCTAAGGATGACGTTGTGCGCAAGGAGACTGCCTGGGCGCCGACTTTCGAGGCGCTTCTGCCTGTGGGCGGTCGCGTTTCGCATGCGGTTCTGGGCGAGGGGACTATTGTCGGGATGGATACGGCGAAGGCCGCTTACGTGATCCGCTTTGATAAGCTCGGCACGGAGCGGAGCTTGCGCTACGGCGCGGTCACGGGACTCGGGGAGAAATAGGCGGTCAGTGTATTTTTGAAAAATCGATTCCGTTTAAATTACGGAACGCATCAGACCCGCTTAGTTTTCATCCGGTAAGCGGCGACGAGCGCGATGAGCATTACGGCGGCCATCACGGCGAACGTCCGGTAAGCGTAAGCGTAGCTCCCGAAACGGTCCGCGAGGATTCCAGGCATTGACGAGAATGCGAAGGCTCCGCCCGCGTAGAATATCTGCGAACGGCGGATGACTTTGGCGAACGCTTCGGGCTCGGCGAGGTCCGCGGCCCATACGGAGGGGCCGATCGTGGAAATGGGGAAGCCTATGCCGAGGATGAGCATGGACACTGCGCCGAACATTGTGCTGTGGATGGTGGCGAAGCTTGCGCAGATAAGGCCCGCGACGAGGATTCCCGTGAAGATGAAGTTCGAGCGGAAGCCGCCCACGTTGTCCGTGACATAGCCGTAGAAGAGCTTGCCTGCGGTGATCGAAAGCCCGAGGGACGCGACGATGAAGGCGACGTCCGCCGAATTGTAATGCTCCGTGGCGTAGAGCATGGCGATGTTCACGTAGCCGGGGTTCGCGAGCGCGCCCACGATGAGGCTTGCGACGATGACCAGCACCCATTGCGCACGGGAAAGCCTGTTCGTATTATGTATAACTTTGTGAGAAACCCCGCGGTGTTCCGCGGTACGGTATGGCTCTAGCCCCATTTCCGCTGGAGAATCCTTGATGACGGAGAAGATGTAGAGTGCAAGTAGCAGCACGGCGACGGATTCGATGAAGAATGTCGAGGAGAGCGATGTGCGGCTGATGAGGTAAGTGATCGTGGGGGAGGCGACGATTGTCGCGACGCCGCTCCCTGCGGCGCAGATTCCCATGGCGAAACTGCGGCGATCTTCGAACCAGCGATTGATGAGAATGCTCACGGGAATCATCGAGCCCATTCCGTAGCTGATCCCCGCAAAAACGGAGGCCCCGCAGAAACCGATGAATCCCGTGGAAAGACCGAAGACGATGAAGGAAAGGAACGCGGAGCTGGTCGCGACCGTTACGCCGCGGCGGAGCCCCGTCCATTTGTAGAACGGCCCCACGATGAGCATCGAGAAGAACGATGCGGCGCAGCGCACGGTGGTGAGGAGCGAGACCTGCGTGTTGGAAAGCCTGTAAGTCCGTGCGAGGAACGGGAAGTACACGGAGAATCCGCTGGAGACGAGCCCCATGGTGACGAAGATGAGGAGCGAGCCCCCGATACAGATCATCCAATTATAGCGGGGGCGGTGAATATGCCGCACGAAATGGTTGCGGCGCACTTTTTTTACGGGGTAGGAAGTTTCGATCCTGCGCTCGATTCGCAGACGTTTTGATCGTTTCATTACGCGGCGCAACTTAGAAATTTGCGGTGCCGGTTGCTAGTGTATTCTTTACTTCTCTTTTTGCAAGAAATCCTGTGTCGCTACATATTTGTCAAGGAACATGATTAAAAAAGATTCCTTGTATTTCGGGATCCGTAAAGTGAGCGGCCACATGTGCTTGAGAATGATATCCTCTTCAATTGCTGACAAATTAAACTTGCGTGAATTTTCGAGGGCGATTTTCGGGTGGCGGAATCCGTGCAGGTTGCGCGAGGGCCTGTCCGGGTCATTCGAATCGCGCCAGTCGTACAAAAAGAAATCATGCAGCAGCCCTGCCCGTGCGGCGGCGCGTGCGTCCCAGCCTTTGAATTTTGCGATCTGGTAGGCGAGATAGGAAACTTTGAGAACGTGGTCGAAGATGGAACTTTTGTGGTGCAGGTAATCTTTTGTACGCAGGAATTCCATATCCGTGAGGATATCCGCGACGATGGCGAGGTATTCCGGGTCGTTCAGGTCTTCGGAGCGGATTTCGCGGATGGCGATGAGCGGCTTGTAGCGGACGAGTATTGCCCCCATGTTGCTTTCAAACTTTGCGGAAATGGCCATGGCGACATCCTTGCGTATGGAGGTGAATGTATAGAGGAACCGTTTCTCCTTGCGCAGTAGTTTTTCGAGTTCCGTGGCATCCGTGGCGATGATTTTCCGGTATCCTTTTTTTACGATTTCTGAAAGTTTACGGGCGAGGGAGATGGAAACGGAAAAGTCGATGATGAAGCCGACTGTGAAAACGGTCGCGATTGGGATTGCTGCGTTTGCCGGAAGTCTTATGATGAGCCCGCTTACAAATGGGTGGATGATTCTGATGAACAGAACGCCGAGTGTAGCCCACACGAGGGAAAAGGGGAGCGATACCCGGCCCTGAAAATTCAGGGGGGCGTCTGCGTAGTTCCACAGCCGGACGCCGAGAACGTGTTCGGAGAATAATCCGGCCCCGTATTCCATGAGAGTGGCGACGATGCCGTACAGAATGAACTGAACGGCGACGTTCCATCCGTTTATGAGGTTGTCAAGTCCTAGAAAAGTAATAGCCGCGACGCCGTAGAGCGGCACGAAACAACCTCGCAGGAATCCTGCGTTCACAAATTCTTTCTGATGACAGGAACGATAGGCTACTTCAATGATCCATCCCAAAAATGAATAAATCGCGAAGTAAATGATAAGACGCGGAAAGAGCATAATTTGCAAAGTATAGAATAAACTGGCGCATTGCCGCGCCGTTTTACTTTACGGCCATTCGCCTTCGAATACGAATTCCGCAGGACCGGTCATCAGCACGTGATTGTCGCTTTCGCGCCATTCGATGACGAGTGTTCCGCCTAAAAGCTGAAGTTCGACTTTGCGGTCGGTCTTTCCGTTGAGCACGCAGGCGACGCCCGTGGCGCAGGCGCCCGTGCCGCAGGCGAGGGTTTCGCCCGTGCCGCGTTCCCATACGCGCATCTTGACGTGAGCGCGGTCGATGATCTGCACGAATTCAATGTTCGCCTTGCGCGGAAAAATGTCTGCGACTTCGAAGGCCGGGCCCTTGGTGAGCACGGGAGCCGTGTTTACATCCTGGACGAACGTGACCGCGTGAGGGTTCCCCATCGAGACGCAGGTGAATTCCGTGCCGTCGATAGAAACGCGGTTGGAGCCGCCCTTGACGGGAATTTTCGCGGGTTCGAGGATGGGCGCGCCCATGTCCACGGTGGAGCAAACGAACTTGCCGTTTTCGCTGTGAATGGTGATGGGCTTGATCCCTGCGCCCGTTTCGAGCGTTATGGAATCCCTGCCCTTGCCGAACCAGCGCTCCCATACGAAGCGGGAGACGCAGCGGCTCGCGTTGCCGCACATTTCGGATTCGCTGCCGTCGGGGTTGAACATGCGCATGCGCGCGTCCGCCTTGTCTGACTTGCAGATGAGCACGAGTCCGTCCGAGCCCGCGCCGAAATGACGGTCGGAGATCTTCTTCGAAAGTTCCGCCGGGTCGCTGATCGCGCCGTCGCGGTTGTCGATGTAGATGTAATCGTTGCCTGCGCCCTGCATCTTTGTAAAACGGATCATGTTAAATCCTCCAGCGTATGCGCTCCGCGTTCGATGATCGCGGAACCTAAGACTTTGTCCCCGTCGTAGAGCGCGACGACCTGGCCGGGCGTCACGGAAAGCTGCGGAGCATCGAAATGAACGGTAAGAACGCCGTCCGTTAATTTGTATGCCGCGGGCTCGGCTTTGTGACCGTGCCGGATTTTCGCGAGGCATTTTCCTTCGGAGTTCCCGGCAGAAATGGCGAGTGGGTTGAAATCGCCGCCGCGCAAAAATTCAGAATAAAGTTCTTCGCGGGGTCCGAGCACGACCTGATTATCCTTCGCGTCCAGGCGCACGACGTACAGGGGCTCCGCGAGCCCGCCGATGCCGAGTCCCTTGCGCTGACCGATCGTGTAGTGTACGATCCCCTGGTGCCTGCCGAGGACGTTCCCCTGCATGTCCACGAAATCGCCTTCGCGGATGTCGCCCTTGTCGAAGAGCACGGAGTAATCATCACATTCGATGAAGTCCTGGCTTTCGGGCTTGTCCGCTAGATCCTTAAATCCATTTTCGCGCGCGAAGTTCTTGATGTCGTCCTTGACGCTTTCGCCGAGCGGGAACATTACCTGCGCGAGCTGCGCGGGCTTGAGCCGCGAAAGGAAATAGCTTTGGTCCTTCTTCGGATCCTTCGCCATGCGGAGAACTGTGCCGCCGTCCGTGACGCGGGCATAGTGCCCCGTCGCGAAATAGTCGAAGTCGAGTCCGAGGGCGCGGGCGTTGTCGATGAGGAACCCGAATTTCATAAGCTGATTGCACTTGACGCACGGATTCGGAGTGCGCCCCGCCTTGTATTCGGAGCGGAAGTAATCCAGCACGGACTTCTTGTACTGATCCGCGAGGGGGATGACCGTGTGGGGGATGCCGAGGCGCTTCGCGATGCTCTCGATTTCGGAAAGTTCGCGCGTTTCGCCGGGGCCGAAGCACCCGTTCGATTTAGATTCGGGGAGCGCGATGGAACCGTCCCACAGGCTCATCGTGATGCCTGTGACTTCGTGGCCTGCGCGCTTTAACAGGAGCGCCGCCATCGACGAATCTACGCCGCCGCTTAATCCGATTGC
>JBAYFD010000093.1:0-6902 GCA_041667365.1 Fibrobacteraceae bacterium
CTTGGATGAAGTACTCGCTTCTCCTGAAGGCTTCACGTTCAGTCCGTTCCTCGGCGTGGCCGGTGATGAGGCGCGTTCCGGGCGGAATCTGACACCCGCGATGAAGCTTTCCTTTATGCGGGAGCTTTCCGCGCACCCCGAAAACTGGATTGCGGAAAAGAGCATCCCGGTTTCGACTTCTCCCGTGTTCCGCGGGGGGAAGTGGTTCGGGGGCGAAGTCACCTCACGGCTTTTCTGCGCCGTGGGCAGCAATGGGGAATATCGTCTGATGCCGGGCGGTTTTGCCAGTTATGCTGTCAAGGACGGCGGTCAGGCGTTTGCAGGAGAGAAAGACATTTGGGTCGAAAGCGCCGCGCCCGTGAGCTCATTCAGTCTGCTCACCCCGAAAGATGCCCCGGTCATGATTACGCGTGCGGGCGGCGATTTACCGAGTCATGCGGCGGATAATCTGTTCTGGCTAGGGCGCTACATGGAACGCGTGGAATATATTTCCCGCGAAATGCGCACCGTCGTTTTCCGGCTGCTTGAACGCAGCGGTTCGGAACTCCCGGAGCTTCGCCCGATACTGAACGCCATTCAAAGCGGCACGCCCTGCAAGGATACCATCGCCCTCGAAGATCAACTTTGGAATTTTGTGCTGAATTCTTCCGTGAACGGAGGGCTTGCCTCGATCATTGAGCGCATTTCCCGGTTATCGACGCAGCTACGCGACAGACTTACGGATGATACGTGGAAAATTTTAAACCAATGTACACATGCACTTCCTTCTGAACGGAACGAACCGATGCTGCTTTTCATCGCTCTTGAAGAGCTTGTGCGCACGGGGACGATGTTCGGTGGAAGTGTCGCGGATAACTTTACGCGCGGTCACGGCTGGCGGTTCCTTGAAATCGGGCGCCGCATCGAACGTGCGTTGCAGACTCTGCGTCTGCTTTCGGAAGTCATCGGAATGGACGAGACAAATGATGAAGCCATGCTTCCTGCGCTTCTGGAAGTCGGGGATGCGACGATGACGTATATGCGCCGTTATAACAATCGTTATCAGCGTGCTCCGGTTCTGGATCTCTTTGTATGCGATGAAACGAATCCGCGCAGCGTTATCTTTCAGCTTGACGCAATCGCTTCCGAATGTGAAAAGCTCCCGGATTCGGGCGCGGGAGAGACTCTTCGTGAGATGCGCAATTTGCTCCTTCGCGTGTCAACGGATGTCCGCTTGCTGGATGTCTCCGAACTCATCTCTGGAAATATCCAGCAATATCAGGATGCGCTTTGCAGACTCTCCGATATCCTGAGCCAGGAATACTTGGGGCACGCGCCCGGCAGCCATCAGGGTATCACTGCCACGGAGGTCTAGGAATGGCGCGTTACCGGATTTTGCACGAGACGGAATACCAGTATTCGGAGCCGGTTCTTTTGAGTAAGCACATCGCGCATTTAAAGCCTAGGGTGGCGCCTCGGAATAAATGGATTTCGCATGAAATCAGTTTCTTTCCGGAGCCTGCCGCAATGCAGGTGCGGACGGATATTTTCGGGAATCCTGTAAACGCATTCAGCGTGGAATCCCGTCATACCGAATTCCGTGCCGTCGCCGAAGGGGAAGTCTCCGTGGAGCCGGTCGCCCTTCCCGATGTGAAAATAAGCTGGGAGAACGTTCTGATGCGCTTGTGCTCCGTGCAATCTGCGGAGGATACGGATGCCGTGAAATACACGTTTCCTTCACCGCTTGTGGCCTGGGATGATGGAATAAAGAAATTCGCCACTGATTTTTTCACGTCCGGGCGTGATTATCTGGAAGCGCTGATCTCAATGATGACTTCAATAAGTTCGGAATTCAAATATTTGCCGATGAGCACGCGGATAGGTACTCCTGTTTCTGAAATTCTTCGCGAGCGTCATGGCGTATGTCAGGATTTCGCACACCTGATGACGGGGGCGCTCCGTTCCATCGGGCTTCCGGCGCGTTATGTGAGCGGATATCTGCGTACGCATCATGCACAGACCGCGGAAGCGAACATCGGCGCGGACGCGACGCATGCATGGGCTTCCGCTTACGTTCCCGGCGCGGGCTGGGTGGATTTTGACCCTACGAACAATCTCGTCGTTTCCGATCAGCATGTCACCGTCGCATGGGGGAGGGATTTCGGTGACGTGAGCCCATTAAAGGGAGTGATTGTCGGCGGCGGCACGCACCACGTAGCCGTCCACGTCAAAGTCATTCCCGTGTAGCATCCGGAATAGATTCGTCAATTCCTTTGGAACGCTTGTAAACACTGAACTTGATTCGAGGGTACCTCTAAAAATTCATTTTTATGAAATTGTCAATAACACATCACAATATGATGTCTCCGTTCAAGCTTTGCTTGAATACGGAGACATATCCTCTTCTGAGGAGTTCGTCACTCAAAGATGGCCAATACCGCCAGTATTGGCCACTATTCGTTCCTGCTCTTGCTCGGTTCTTGACAATTTCATTTCACCAAAGCAATTTTTAGAGATACCCTCAATTTTGGATTTCGAGGGGATGCTTTCTCTTCATATTCCATTCTTGAAGAATTCCCGGTACACTTCGCCGTTCAGATTCGCGAGCGCTTGCTGAATCCGGTCCAGTTTTTCGTGCAATCCGATTTTGAAGAACTCCTCGATGGTCGAGAATTCGAGGTCTGCGCGGAGCTTCCCGGAAAGCCGCAGCGCGGGGCTTTTTTCGCTTTTTCCCGTTTCCTTTGCAATGCGTTGCAGGCTCATTTCGACTTCGTTTACGCAGAATCGTATGGATCTTGGAAATTCAGGATCGAACACCAGAAATTCGGACACGTTCCGTGGTGTCACGAGCGAGTATTTTTTCCGGAACATTTCAAAGGCGCTCACACTTTTGAGCAGCGCCGTCCACTGGACGGAATCAAGGGCCATGCCGACCATCGACGGCGTCGGCAGCAGCAGGTAGTATTTGACGTCAAGGATGCGAGATGTCTGATCCGCACGCTCGAGCATGCGCCCGAGCCGCAGAAATCTCCAGGCCTCGCCGTGGCTCATCGTTCCCCAGGCGACACCCGTGAAAAGCTGGCTTGTCTCCTTGACCGCTACGAAAAAATCGTGTGGATTCTCGAGCATTTTCTTTTGTGCGTCGGGACTTTTGAGTGCGAGGAAAAACCTGTTGAGCACGGTCCACATTTCCGAAGAGCAGATTTCGCGGACGCAACGAGCGTTTTCGCGGGCCTGCGCGATGCAACTGAAAATTCCATTCGGATTCTCTTCGTCAAAGGTGAGGTAACGGAGCACGGCTTCACGCGTGGCGCGTCCGTATTTCTTTGAAAAGTTTTCCTTTTCGCCCATGGTGAACAAGAGCGGTTCCCATGAACCTTCGGCGGAGCCGGGCATGTCCAGTTGCAGATGCAGGTTCACATCTACGCAACGCGCCGTATTTTCGGCGCGTTCCACATAACGGCTCATCCAGTAAACTGTTTCCGCAACGCGACTCAGCATAAGATCATCCTTTTTTAAAAAGTTTATACGAACCTGTACGCCGTATTCATTGCTGTTGCTGCTGTTGCCATTGACGCACGGCTTCGTACATCTCTGGAACCTCCTCCGAATGCGAGAGGACCCAGGTGTCCTTGACCCCGCCGCCCTGGGAGCTGTTCACCACTACGGAGCCCTTTTTAAGGGCGACACGCGTGAGTCCGCCGGGGAGCACGTAAATCTCCTTCCCTTGGAGAATGTAGGGGCGCAGATCCACATGCCGCCCTTCGAGTTCGCCGTCAATCATCGTCGGTACGCGTGAAAGGGCGAGCATCGGCTGCGCGATGTAGTTCCTTGGATTTGCGAGAATCTTTTCCTTGAATTCCTCACGCTTTTCCTTGGTTGCATGTGGTCCCACTAGCATTCCGTACCCTCCGGATTCTCCAGTCGCCTTCACGACCATCTTGTCCAGATTTTCGGTGACGTGCGCACAGTCTTGCGGATTTTCGCATACGAAAGTCGGCACGATCGGGAGGATGGGATCCTCGTTCAGGTAATACTTGATGATCTGCGGAGTGTAGGCGTAAATCGCCTTGTCGTCCGCGATGCCGCAGCCCGGTGCGTTTGCGAGCGCTACGTTCCCTTTGCGGTAAGCGTCCATGATTCCCGGAACGCCCAGCACCGAGTCTTTACGGAATGTCGTGGGATCCAGAAAATCGTCATCGATTCTCCTGTATATGACGTCGACGGGCACGAGTCCTTCCGTGTGCCGCGCATAGACTCGGGAATCCTTGATCACGAGGTCGTTCCCACCCACGAGACTCACGCCCATCTGTTGTGCGAGAAACGAGTGCTCGAAGTACGCGGAGTTGAAGACCCCCGGTGTGAGCACGACCACGTTAGGCTTTTCTACGGAATCCGGCGCGAGGTATTCGAGCGTCTGGCGCAGACGCGCCGCATATTCGTCTACGGGACGTATGGGCATCATGCCGAACACCTTCGGAAAAGTCTCCTTGAGCACTTCGCGGTCCTTGAGTACGTAAGAGACCCCGCTCGGGCAGCGCATGTTGTCCTCGAGGACGTAGAACGTCCCGTCGGAATCGCGTACAAGGTCAGTGCCCGTCACGTGCGCCCAGATTCCTTTGGGCGGAGTGAACCCGGTGCATTCTTTGCGATAGGCGGGGCAGCTTTCGACGAGTTCCATCGGAATCACGCGGTCGCGGATGATCTTGCGCTCGTTGTAAATATCCGTCAGGAAGCAGTTCATGGCCCGCGTGCGCTGTTTGAGTCCGCTCTCGAGTTTTTGCCAGTCATCGGCCTGCACTATGCGCGGGATGATGTCGAAGGGAATGATCTTGTCCGCGCCGGCTTCGTTCCCATAGACGGCGAAAGTTACGCCCATCTGGAAAAATGCGGCCTCGGCGGCTTTTTGCCGGAATGCTATTTCTTCCGGGGAAAGCTCGGCGAGTTTGGTGAAGAGCGGTGATACGCCTGGGCGGGGCGTCGCATCGGACAAGAAAAGTTCATCGAAAAAGCCTTCGGTGTTGTAGTCCTTGAGGTTCATACTGTATCTCCCTTAAAGACATCCGCTAAAACCGTGCCAACAGGGGAAAGCTTTGTTTTATGTGGATTCTTGGCGATATCTGCAAGAATTCGGGAGGCGCCTATGCAACGGAAATGTCATATCAATACAAAATTGCAAAAAATGGAAAACAAAAAGCCCCGTCCGTTCGGACGGGGCTGGAGGGGGATGTATTCAGAAGATCAGATTAATGTTCTGCGCCCAGGTTCACCTTGGCGGTGTAGCTGTGACCTGCGCATTGAATGCGGAGAATTGCGGCGCCGCGGTAGCCCGTGGAAAGTTCCACCGTGTTGCTGCCTGCGTTCGCGCTCACCGTGCGGCTCGCGAGGACCTGGCCGAGCATGTTCATCAGGCTCACTTTCGCGATGCCGCTCTTAGCCGCGGAGAACGTGGCGGAGAGCCTGCCCGCGGAGTTCGTGAAGTTGAATTTGCTGGAATTCGCAGTCTTGGCGGTCGGGATGCCTGTGCTTTCCGTTGTCGTGATTAACACTCCGGTTGCCACGCCTTCGATATCCGGAAGCGCTTTATTGAATGTCGCGAGAGTATCGACGGAGCCATCCGCTTTATAAAGGTACACTTCATTGATTGTGACGGTGCCGCTCAATTGAGAGCCGTAGACATTGAGCCCGACGGCCATTACGCTCGATGCGTTGCCTTTAGTGAACAGGTCGGAGAAGGGCACTTTGTAGGTGGTCATGGAGGTTGTGATATCGGTCGAAGGAATGTTGTAGTCGTCCCACGTCCATGCGGATGTGGACATCGCGAATACGGAAACGGAAGTCCATCCGTAAGACTGTCCGTCAAGGGGACCGTTGGAAGCGACGTCAACTTTCATATTGAAGGCGATGCCCGTATAAGCGGACCAGTTTTTTCCGCCCACGTTGATCCGCATCGTGCCGGTCACTGAAGAATCCGTCCGCGTGGTCGCATAAGTGAGCTGTAGACTTTTGTTCGACGTATCGAGGCTTGCTTTGACTAGGGCATCGATGGAATTGCCCTTGATTGTATCGAGGCCGTAAGCGCGGCGCATCGCGTTGAGGACGTTGTAATCGTAGATGGAACCGAGCGTTCCCTTCTGACGGCGGATGATTGTGTTGTCGTCAGTGCCTTCCGCGCCGGTATCCCAGACGAAAGGAACAAAACCGTAGGCGTTGGAAAGGGAGTCCACCTTGTGATAGAACGCGACGCGGGAGAGCAAGTGAAGTTTCAGGTTCTCACCGGAAAGGACGCTTACGCGCTTGATCGCCGCATATTCGCCTATAATGAGCGGAATGCCTTGGTCGGCAAAATCAGTTTTGAGCATTGTAAAGACAGAATCCACATATTCCGGGCTCGCGTAATGGTGTTTGACCGCATTGTGGGCGATGTCCGTCGTGGAATAGTTACCGTCGCCCCAGTAGTAGTAGCAGTTGCCCCAGCTCTGGTCCTGCGTCATCATCGAGAACTGGTACGGATAGAAATGAAATTCCGCCATAAGGTAGCCGGTTCCCGCCGGGTCCGTCGGCATATTATTTTTCAGGAGCGAATGCGCTAATGCTTCATCTGTGCGCGGAGCCTGGATGATGAGCGTACGGGTCGAGTTGTTCCCGCCGATTCCGCGTACCACGTTTACGAACGCCTGATGGTAGCCTTTGAGAATGCCCATGCGTTCCGTGGTGAATTCGGATTGATCATTAGTTCCGTCAATGTTCTGCATTGCGGGTTCATTCGCGCTCGCAAAGAGCAGATGCTCGTCGTAATCCTTGAATTTTGTCGCTATCTGTTTCCAGAAAGCGGTCTGCCTTGCCTTCACTCCGGCGCTGTCTGCGGTGCGGATACGACTTTCGAGCCAACCTAGGTCATAATGGATGTTTAAGATGCAATA
>JBAYFD010000094.1:0-6872 GCA_041667365.1 Fibrobacteraceae bacterium
CATTCTCACGCACTTCTTCGGCTCGGGAAGCGGGAACCTCGGACTTTCACAGAATCAGTTTCTCTACTGGAACATGGATAACGAACCCGAAATATGGAACGGTACGCACGACGACGTGATGCCAGACACGATGAGCGCCGAGGAATTCGTGCAGACCTATATCGCTGTCGCAAAAAAAGCCCGCGCGCTCTACCCGGACATAAAGCTCGTCGGTCCCGTCACCGCGAACGAATGGCAATGGTTTTACTGGCACAATCAGCTCGTCACCGGCACCGATGGAAAAACTTATTCCTTCCTCGAATACTTCATCAAGCGCATTGCGGAAGAACAGAAAAGTTCCGGATTAAAGCTCCTTGACGTATTTGATTTGCATTTCTACCCCGACTATTCCAAACAGAGCGACATCGGGAATATCTTGCAGTTGCACCGCGTCTGGTTCGACACCTCTTACGTGTTTCCCGGGGCGAACGCCGTCAAGTGGAGCGGGGTTTCTTCCACCGGAAAGGAGTGCATTTTTCAACGCGTCCGCGACTGGCTTGCAAAATATATGGGTGCGGATAACGGAGTCACGCTCGGAATTTCCGAATTCGGAGCCGTGGACGGAGCTTCCGGAAATTCTTCCGCAATCGCCGTGATGTACGCTTCCATGCTCGGCGAATTCGCCGCCGCGGGCGATGTGGAATTTTTCACGCCCTGGACTTGGTACAAAGGAATGTTCGAGACCATGCACCTTTTCACGCACTATGCCAAAACGCAGAGCCTCGCTCCAGTGAGCAGCGACAGTCTCCTCACCGCATACACGACGCTTAATGCGGCAAAAGATTCCATGACGGTCATCCTCGTGAACCGCAACCAGACAGGCAATACGGATGTGAAGCTTTCTCTCAGTAATTTTACAAATGCAACGGCTACAGCGTCTGCCTACACTCTTGCGAACTTGAATGGAGAAACATTTTTCTCTGAGATAAATAACGCGCTGAGTTCAAGTTCCGTAAGCATTACTGACAACGCGATGTCCCTTTCGCTCAAGCCCCTCTCCGTCACCGCCGTCGTCCTCAAGGCAAAGGCGGGAACCACGGCGATATCCGTTATTCCGGCGCAGACCGGATTCACCGTCCGCGCCACGGAAGGCTTCATTTATCTGGAACTTCCGCAGCGCGCTTCCGAAGCCGCGCTGTTCGACCTCGGCGGCCGCAAAGTACAGAGCTGGAAGCTCACCGGGAGCGGGGCGCAGCTTCTCAATGCGACGCAGGTTCCGGCAGGGCGTTATATGTTCCAGGTC
The DNA here is from genome assembly GCA_041667365.1 of Fibrobacteraceae bacterium. Classification (GTDB taxonomy): domain Bacteria; phylum Fibrobacterota; class Fibrobacteria; order Fibrobacterales; family Fibrobacteraceae; genus JBAYFD01. The sequence continues at coordinate 1,283 of JBAYFD010000094.1, forward strand.
CGCGGACTCGGCGCAAAGTCCATTTTCCTCTTCTGATATTCTCTCACCTCCAAAAGCAGAAATCCGCCCCAACGGGGCGGATTTCTATTTCTATACCATAATATTTTTATTTTCCACCTTCGTCATTCAGAAGCGGGGCATTCAGCGTCTTCGGGGTCGTTATATTCGTCACCACGGGCAGGCCCGGAAATTTGACGTGGTCCACCGCCCAAATTGCAAGCAGAATCACAATCGCTATGATAAGCGTAATGATAATACTGAAGCCGGACGTTTTGCGGAAAACCTTCTGACCGGATTCGAGGCCTTTGATCCGCGCCCGTGTCGCGCGCCGCGTTCCGTTCGTTTCCGAAATCGAATCCAGAATCACCACGTCGCCCGTCATCGGCTTCCGCGGTAAATCTCCGAATGCGGAAAGCGAAACGTAAACATCACCGGAAAAATAAGTGGAGCGGACAACGCCGGATTTCTTTGCATTGTCCCATTGGGTAAGTTTTCCTATCATCTGTTCCATTTTAGCCCTCCGAGTATAAAATCAATGTATAAAATTCTACGCAGGATTTTTCCCCGCATTTTAAAAAGCACAAAAAAAGGGGCGGAAATTCCGTCCCTTGAATTTATACACAGACTTTATCCCTAGATGACGTCCATGCGCGCGACATCCGCATCGTAGTCAATACCCGCGATGTCAAAGCCGTTCGTCGCGAGGAAATCGTGGCGGTATCCTTCGATGTCGCCGAGCTTCGCTATGTTGTCTTCATTCACAATCGGCATATACTTCGCGACTTCCGCCTGAACCTTCGGATCAAGTTCCCGTTCATCGATGCGGATGCGGTGTTCTTCGTCCGTAGGCACGGCCTTGCCCGCATACAGGCGTTCTGCAAAAAGGCGTTCCATCTGTTCGATGCAGCCTTCATGCGTCCCGTTCGCCTTCATAATCTTGAAGAGGATGGAAATGTACAGCGGAATGAGCGGAATGACGGCGCTCGAGCGCGTCACGAGGCCCTTATTCACGGAAATGTAAGCTTCGCCGCCGAGAGTCTTCTTGAGTTCCGCGTCGATTTCACGGGCAGTGCGTTCAATGTCCTTCTTAGCGGCGCCGATGGTGCCGTCGCGGTAAATGGCATGAGTGTACGTCGGGCCGATATAGGAGTAAGCGACCGTTTTTACGTCCTTCGCGAGCACGTCCGCATCGGCAAGCTGCTTGATCCAACGGGCCCAGTCTTCGCCGCCCATGACCTTCACGGTCTGCCGCGTCTCTTCCTCATTCGCGACTTCCGCGGTGATGATGGAGAACTTGCCCGTCACGACGTCCATCGTCGCACCGGAGAAAGTCTTGGATAGCGGCTTGAGGACGCTGCGGTACTTTTCGCCTGTCACAGGATCCACACGCACGGCGGAAGCGACGCTGTAAATCACCAGGTCGAACTTGCCGAACTGTTTGGAAGCTTCGATCACGCGCTTGCGCATATCATCGGAAAAAGCATCGCCGTTGAACGTGACGCAGCCGAGGCCCTGAGCCTTCGCCGCGCGTTCAAACGCCATGTTGTTATACCAGCCCGGAGTACCGCTCTTCACTTCCGTGCCTTCCTTTTCAAAGGAAACGCCGATCGTGTTCGCGCGGCATTCGAAAGCGGCGGAAATGCGGCTCGCCAGTCCGTAACCGGTGGAACAGCCGAGGACGAGGACGTTTTTCGGAGCATTCGCAAGGGGACCGCGGGCCTTGGCTTTCGCCTCGACGTAAGCGATCTGGTTCTCGACTTCCTTAGCGCATCCGAGAGGGTGCGCATTGATGCAAATGTTGCTGCGGATGAGAGGCTTGATAATCATAGTTTTGTTTCCTTTATACTTAATCCTTAAACTTTTTCATGATGACGGCGCCGTTGTGGCCGCCGAAACCGAGCGAAGCGGAAGCGAAGCAATCGATGTTTCCGGAAGCGCCGACGTTAGGAATGTAGTCAAGATCACAGCCCGCGGCAACGTCAGGTTCGCTCAGGTTGATCGTCGGCGGGTAGAACCCGTCGCGCATCGCGAGGATTCCGATGATCGTTTCGATAGCGCCCGCCGCACCGATGCAGTGCCCGGTCATGCTCTTCGTGCTCGAAACGCGGAGATTCTTCACCGCATCGCCAAACGCGATTTTGAGCATTTTCGTTTCCGTCGGATCATTGAGCTTGGTCGACGTCCCGTGGGCGTTATAATATTGAATCGCCGAAGGAGCTATGCCCGCGTCTTTGAAGGCACGGGTAAGGCAGAGAGCGCAGGTCGTGCCCTCCGGATTCGGGCTGGTGATGTGGTAAGCGTCGCTCGATGCGCCGTAACCGGCGAATTCCGCATAAATTTTTGCACCACGGGCACGGGCATGTTCCAGCTCCTCGAGCACGAGAATTGCTCCGCCTTCACCGATCGTGAAGCCGGCGCGGTTCACGTCAAACGGACGGCAAGCGGATTTGGGAGTATCGTTGTAGCAGGAAGCGAGCGCGTGCATCCCGTTGAACGCGCCCACGGCGAAACCGGTGACGGAAGATTCCGCACCGCCGGCGAGGCAGACATCCAGACGTCCGGAACGGATCAGGTCGAGGGAAGCGCCGAGCGCATCCGTGCCGGAAGCGCACGCCGTCGCAATCGTCCACGCGGGGCCGGAGATTCCGAGCTTGATACTCACGTTAGCTGCACCTTCGTTCGGAATGAACATCGGAATGGCGAGCGGCGGAATGCGTGTCGCGCCCGACTTGAAATACTTTTCGTAGGCGGATTCCTGGACGTCGAAACCGGAAAGACCGTTCCCGGCGACAAGGCCCGTTTTTCCATGCGAAAGCCTTTCGGGGGAAAGGTCCGCGTCCTTCACCGCCTGGAGGGCGGCCGCGAGTAAGAACTGCGTGAAACGCGCCATGCGGTGCGCATCGCGCGAATTTATTCCCTGAGCTTCGGGGTCGAAATCCTTGACTTCCGCCGCAATACGGACAGGAAACGAAGAGGCATCGAACAGCGTGATTTTATCTATGCCGCATTCCCCGCCGCGGATAGATTTCCACATCTCATCGACGGATTTTCCAACCGGGGTAACGGCACCGAGGCCGGTGACAACGACTCTTCTCTTACTCATTAGGCTTCTTATTTGCGGAATGTTGATTTGCTTCCTCCGCCTTTTTCGCATCCTGTTCACGGATGGCATTGTGGCGGATTTTTCCGCTGATCGTCTTCGGAATTTCCTTAACGAATTCAATGATGCGCGGGCATTTATACGAAGCGGCGGTATGGCGGGCGAACTTCTGGATATCGTGAGCGAGTTCCGTGCTCGGCTCGTATCCGTTCGTGAGCACGATCGTCGCTTTCACGGCCTGGCTGCGCGCGCTGTCCTTGACGCCGGTCACGGCGCATTCAAGCACTGCGGGGTGCTGCTGGAGCGTGTTCTCCACTTCGAAGGGGCTGATGCGGTAACCGGCGCTCTTGATGAGATCGTCCGTCCGGCCGACGAACCAGATGTAGCCGTCCTTGTCACGCCAGGCTGTATCGCCCGTGTGATAGATTTCCCCGGCGAACACTTTGTCCGTAAGGGCCGTATTGTGAAAATACCCGGCGAACATACCGAAAGGATGTCCCTTGTCAACGCGGATGATGATCTCACCGATTTCATCCGCCGTACAAGACGAGCCATCGGGATGCACGACGTCAAGATCATATCCCGGAGCGGGCTTGCCCATGGAACCCGGGCGCGGCTCGATCCACGGAAACGTTCCCACAGTGAGCGTAAGTTCCGTCTGTCCGTAGCCTTCATGAATCTTGAGGCCCGTCTTCGCGAGGAACTTATTGTAGACTTCGACGTTCATCGCCTCGCCCGCAGTCGTGCAGTACTTGAGGTGCGAAAGGTCGTACTTTGAGAAATCGTGCTGTATCAGATAGCGATATGCGGTCGGAGGCGCGCAGAACGTGGTGATCTTATACTGTGCCATCTTTTCGAGCATCTTGCCCGGAACGAACGTCAGTATATCATAGCAGAACACCGCGCAGCCCGCAATCCACTGCCCGTAAATCTTGCCCCACATCGCCTTCGCCCAGCCCGTTTCCGCGATGGTCAAATGACGACCGTCTTCGACGACGTTCTGCCAGTACTTCGCGGTCACGATGTGCCCGAGCGGATAGGTGAACGTGTGCTGCACCATCTTCGGATAACCGGAGGTTCCCGAGGTGAAATAAATGAGCATCACATCGTCATTATGAGTGCCGTCTTCGCCGACAGGACGTGTGAACAGAGGAATGCTGCCGGAATATTCATCATAGAAATTCAGCCAGCCCGTGCGGCGTTTATCGCTCACGGTGACGAGATTCTGAACTGTCGGAGAAGCGGAAAGCGCGCCTTCCACCTGTTCCTGAAGCTCGGGCTCATCCAGGGTGACGATCATCTTGATATCGGCGGCATTCGTGCGGTATTCGATATCTTTCGTCGTAAGCATGTTCGTCGCGGGGACGGCGATCGCGCCAATGCGGTGAAGAGCGAGCAAAAAGAACCAGAACTCATAGCGGCGGCGCAGGATGAGCATCACCGGGTCGCCTTTATGAATTCCCTTGGAAACAAGGTAGTTTGCGGTTTTTTGCGACGCTATGGAAAGATCCCTGAAAGAGAAAATCTTTTCTTCGGCATCATCGCACCAGACGAGCGCCTCTTTATCCGGACATTCGCGTGCATACCGATCCACGACATCATACGCAAAGTTAAAATCCGTGGGAACGTGTATGGTGAAGCTTTTGCGGAAATCCTTATAGGATTCAAAATCCGTTTTGGAAATAAAAGAGGTCAGCAGATTGGACATAGTATTTCTATGACTCCGTTGTTATCGGCTGTAAAAAAAACAACCAAGCCAAAACTAGTTTGTTTTTCCGTAAAAAGAGCCCGGAAAGCCGGTCTTTCCGGGCTCTTTTTATTTAATAAATGGCCGTTAATTTAATAGTTCGTTTTCTGTCATGAACGGGAAAGTTTTGTCATAAAACAGTCATCCTAGCGTCACCGTTCAATCCTGGCGGCGGGATGTTATTTTTTTATTACACAGTGCTCAGCAACAAAACTTCTGCAACGTCCATCAGATTCACCAGTTTTTCACAATGGAAAGTCCGATTTCGCCTCGCCCGCATGCTCCACCGCATCAATCAAGCCAATAAAATGCGCACGCAAAAGAGCCGGAAAACGAAAGACGCGCGAATATGTTTTCAAACGCGAGATTCTGGAGGCAGTCCTCGCGATCGCCGTCAAGGACAAAATGATCCACCGTGTAGAAAATCCCCGTATTATAAAGCGGACATAGGATCCTATACCCGCGTTACCTGCAAAATTCAGAAAGCGTTTCAAACAAGAGTTCCCGGTTGATCGGTTTCGCTATGTGTGCAACCATACCGCCGGCCAGGCATTTCTTTACATCCTCATCATAGGCATCCGCAGTCATCGCAATGACGGGCACGGTCTGCGCATCCGGATGCGCCATCGATCGGATCAGTTTCGTCGCCGCATAACCGTCCATTCCCGGCATACGGATATCCATGAGAATGGCGGAATATTCGCCCGGAACAGATTTTTCAAACAGCTCCACGCCGCGTTCCC
>JBAYFD010000095.1:0-6856 GCA_041667365.1 Fibrobacteraceae bacterium
AGGAGAGGATATGTCTCCGTATTCAAGCAAAGCTTGAATACGGAGACATCATATTGCGATGTGTTATTGACAATTTCATAAAAATGAATTTTTAGAGGTACCCTGTAGTACCTCTGCGTGAAAAGGCCGATCAGTCCCTGGTTCGCGTTCGAAGAATCGATCGGACGCCTGCCCCGCGGTAAATGCCGAAGTTATCCTCGTGCCAGTCGTGATAAGTGAAGGCTATCCCGGGCAAATCGAAGATGTCCATCATGTCCGAAACCCAGCGCAGCCCGCTTTTTTCTTCCGTCCTCGTGTAGGAGATCGCGCCGAATTCCCCGGCGTACACCGGCAGGTTCCGCGCCATTCGCTCGCCGCGCGCGGAGACTTCGCGCAAAAAGCGAAACGTTATGCGCAGGCCGTCGCCGAAAAATGGAAGCCCGCCGCGACACCATCTACACGCACCCGACGATGAGGGAAGCACAGAACGGTCTGTTCTCAAATATTCATTGAAATATTTTTTGCAAGACTATTTTCGAAACAAGAACGTCCGCTTTCTCAAAGGCAGGCGCTTTTCTTCTTGCTTTTGCAAAAAGAGCGTAGAAAAATCTTCCGTTCTCAATAAAATGGATATATTTCTGCACCAGCAGAAAAAAGGAGATTTTCATGCAAAAACTAAAGACGGCCGCGCTCGCCTTGTGCCTTGCCGCGGTAACTTCGCAGGCAGGAATCAGCTATTCCCCGGTCACCACTGGAGCGACAGGAAGCGCGCAAAAGCTTTATAACTTCCTTGCCGTGAACTACGGCGTCAAGACCGTTTCCGGGGTGATGACGGGCGACGTCGGCTCCGGAACGGATATCAAGTCCCAGGTCGATGTCGATACGATGTACCAGAAAACGGGCAAATACCCGGCGCTCGTCGGTTTCGACTTTTTGTTCGCGACGGGCGTAAAAGAGTCCGATTCCTGGTATCAGGCGTATACGAACACCGCTATCACTCTCGCGGAAGACCTCTGGAACAAAGGCGGCATTCCCGCCTTCACCTGGCACTGGAAAGACCCGGGCGATTCCGTCGATGCATTCTATGCAACGCAGGCTGCGGCCGGCAAAGGCAAGGATTTCACGACCTTTAACTTCACAAAAGGATTCACAGATCCGGGTTGCACAGCGAACTGCACGTGGAACACATCTTCTGTCATTTATCAGCAGCTTGTTTCTGACATTGACACCATCGCCGCGAAATTTCTCATTTTGCAAAAAGACAGCATCGCCGCGATATTCCGCCCGGTCCACGAAGCGAGCGGCGCCTGGTTCTGGTGGGGAACGCATGGCGGAGCCGCGTATCAGGCGCTCTACAACCTCATCTACGACCGTATGGTCAATGCCGATGGCGTGAAGAACCTCGTCTGGGTGTGGAACCCGGAATATGCGACGGATGCATCCTGGAACCCCGGTTCCACCAAGTATGACGTCATCAGCATGGACATCTACGAAGCTTATGACTATACGACGAAATTCGTCACCGGATACAAAGCGCTGACTACGAACTTCGGCTCGGAAAACAAAATTTTCGCCGTGAGCGAAAACGGTCCCATCCCGGACATTTCAACGATGAAAACGAGTAATACCGTATGGTCCTGGTGGATGCCCTGGTACCAGAGCTGGAGCGGCAAGTTCCTCGACCAGACCGTCGATGCCGTCTGGAAAGCGAATATGAACGATTCCTGCACCATCACACTCGACGAGATGCCCGGCTGGAGCAGCTACACTGTCTCCTCTACACCTGTCGCTAGCTGCACCGTCGGATATGAACTTGGAAAACTGGACACCGCCCGTCCGGTCTCCGCCGTGGTATTCCCCGGCGACACAGCGACGAATGGTTACCTGATGGTCTCGCTGGATTATACAAAAGCGACGACGCAGGACACCGCCGCCAAAGGAAACATCATTGTCGATGCCACGGGTTCCCTTGATTTCACGGGAATCGCATCCATAAGCTTCAATGTCAAAAATTCCAATACCTATGCAGGCATCTGGTTCACGCTCGCCTTCCTCGGAAATGCAAATACCGGCTGGACCTGGGCTCAGCCCGACGGCTGCTGGATTAACGCCGGGGATTCCACGACCTGCACAATAGATCTTACGACGACTGCCGGAACGTCCGTTCCGGGCAAGATCTCGCTTGATTCGCTCTTTAAAAACATTTCCAAGGTCTATATCGAAATCTTTGCCAACGGATACACCGGTACCATTTTCTTCGATGACATTGTCGCGAACACAGGAAAGACACTCGTAAGTTTCGATTCCCTGAAAACGCTGAGCGCAGAGCAAACGGACGGTGTCATTTCCTACGGCATTGTCGGCCATGGAAATTATAAAATGGGCATTTCCTCTAAAGCGACGATTGCTTCCGGCAAACTGATGCTCAACGGCAATGCCCTTGAACTCACCACGGCGAAATCCGGGAACGTGTCCGTGGAACTCTACGGAACGGACGGCGCACGCGTGGTGACTCTCTTTAACGGGAATATGTCCGCCGGCACGCATTCGCTCTCCCTGAGCAAAGTGCGCTCCGGTTACTATATCGCCCGCGTCAAGGGTGTAAACGGAATGACGGCGAAGCCCATTTTCGTCAAGTGATTTTCATAGAATATGATCAAGGCGCCCGCGGGAAACGGGCGCCTTTTTGTACAGGCACCGGAATTTCCGCGCCGCGACTTTTCTAAATATCGGCTATGATCAATACGACCCTGTGCTACATCAGTCGCGAAGGAAAGTATCTGCTCCTCCACCGGGTGAAGAAAGAACATGACCTGAACAAGGACAAATGGATAGGGATAGGCGGCAAATTCGAGGAGGGGGAAAGCCCCGAGGATTGCGTCATCCGCGAAGCCCTCGAAGAGACCGGCCTCACGCTCGTGCATCCGCAGTACAAGGGAATCATCACATTCATTTCCGATGCCTCCCCCACGGAATTCATGCACCTGTTCGTCGCAACGGAATTCACGGGAACGCTACTGGACTGCGATGAAGGCGTCCTCGAATGGGTTCCGAAAGAGCAGATGTCCGGGCTACCGCACTGGAAAGGCGATGAAATATTTCTTTCGCTCATCGCCCGCGAGGTTCCGTTCTTTTCGCTCAAGCTTACATATAAAGGAAGCACACTCACCGAGGCTATCCTGAACGGAAAAAACGTGAACGCGGACGATTACTCTTTGAATTCCACGCCGGAATTCGCGCCCGTGCGCCGCAAGGACCGGGAAATTCTGGAAGCGGAAGCCCGCGCGCTCCTCGGAAAAGGCAAATACGGCGTTCTTTCCACGGTGAATGCGGATGGCTATCCTTACGGAATTCCGCTGAATTACGTTTTTGACGGCAAAAAGATATACTTTCATTGCGCAAGACTTTCTGGAGAAAAACTATGCGCTTTCGAAAGGCTTTCCAAAGTCTGCTTCACCGTCGTAGGCGACGTCGAGACGCTCCCGGAAAAATTCAGCACAAAGTATGAAAGCGCCGTCGTCTTCGGTCACATCGCGAAGTCCGCGGATGCGCGCCCCGGCCTACGAAAACTCATTGACAAATACAGCGCGGATTACAAAGCCGAGGGCGACGCCTACATCGGGCAGGTCCTCGCCCGCGTCGCCGTCTACGAAATCACGGTCGACCACATCACAGGAAAGGCCCGCAGGTAAAATAATGCAGAACGAATCCGCTATCCGTTACAATCACGTCGGTTACACAAGGCACGCACCTAAACGGATTCTCGTTTCCGAGTCCGCCGCGGAACGCTTCAAAGTGATCGATGCTCATGGAAATCCTGTTTTCGAGGGCGCGCTCCGCAATTGCGGAACCTGGCGGCATACCGGCGAGCGGATGAAATTCGGAGATTTTTCCGTTCTGGAAACTCCGGGCACGTACATGGTCACGGTGGGCGATTTGCGCACTGAGCCTTTCGCAATTGATGATTCCTGGCTTCCGCGGGCATTTTCCGCCGCCGTCAAGTCCTATTACTACCAGCGGAGCGGCGTCGCGCTCGATGCGGACCGCGCAGGCAAATGGGCGCGCCCCGCGGCGCACCTTGACGATAAGCTTTTGTTTCACGCATCGATGAACCGCAACGGAACCAGGGACGCGCACGGCGGCTGGTACGATGCCGGCGATTACGGCAAATACATCGTGAACGGCGGAGTGAGCGTCGCGACGCTCCTCCTCGCCCTGGAATTTTTTAAAGATAAAGTTGCGGACGCTCGCCTCGATGAGGAAATCCGTTTTGAGCTCGACTGGTTTCTGCGCATGCAGGACGATGACGGGGGCGTTTTCTTCAAAGTCTCCCCCGATCACTGGGACAAGTTCATCGCCCCCGCAGAAAGCGTAGAACAGCGGAGAATCGTCGGAAAGTCCACGACATCCACGCTGAATTTTGCAGCGGCGCTCGCACAGGCGCACGTCGTTTACCATGAAAGCGATTCCGCTTTCGCTGAAACCGGTCTCAAGGCCGCAGAACGCGCTTTCGCATGGGCGCTCGCCCACCCGGACGTTCCCGCGCCGCATTACACTGAAGGCAGCGGACCTTACTACGACACGGATTACAGGGATGATTTTTTCTGGGCCGCGGCGATGCTTTTCCGCGCAACGGGAAACGCCTCTTATGCGGACGAATTCCGCAAATACCTGGGTGCAGAACGGGCTTCCGGCGGCCTCACCTGGAAGCACACGCAGAACCTGGGCTGGATAGCCCTCGCGCTCCAGACGCAAGACGCTTCGCTCCAGGCGCAGGCCCGCGCCGAACTAGAAAACGCCGCCGAAAAAGTTTATGCGCAATTTTTGGCGAGCGCCTACCGGATCCCCCTTGACGATTTTCAGTGGGGCTCGAACGGAATGCTCGCGAACACGGCGATGACCGCCGCTGTCGTAGATCTCTGGAAGCCATCGCACAGCTACCGTGCCATGGTGAGCGAAGCCGTGGACTACCTCTACGGACGGAACCCCGTGAGCGTCTGTTTCATGACGGGCGCCGCGTGGAGTTCCCCGAAGCACCCGCACCACCGCATCAGCGGCGGAGATGGCATTGAAGAACCGGTCCCGGGGTTCCTCGTCGGCGGAATCAACGAAAGCCGGGAGGATGATATTTCCCGGAGGTCCCTCGGCGTTCATTATCCGAACGACATCCCCGGAAAATCCTACCTCGACGAACAGAAAGCCTTCGCCGTGAACGAAGTCGCTATCAACTGGGAAGCGCCCCTCGTGTTCATCCTCGCGAGCCTGCTGTAACAATAGCGGACAGTTCCTTTCTCTTTTTTTACATTTGACGCGCCTGAGAGGTTTTATGGACAGATTATGGTCGCGCTCTTTCATTCTGGTAGGCATCACGAACTTTCTGATGTTCTTTTCGTTCTACGAGCTCCTGCCCGTCCTTCCTCTGTACATCTTCGATAAATTCCATGCGGGGGCAGGACTCGCCGGCCTTATCATTTCGCTTTACACGATAGGCGCGCTTCTCTGCCGTCCCTTCGCCGGGTTCCTCGTGGACACCCTCGCCCGCAAGCCGCTCTACGTCTGCACTTACCTCTTTTTCACCGCGTGCTTCGTCGGCTATGCGGCGGCTTCCGTACTGCTCGTCCTCGCCATCGCCCGCCTCATTCACGGCGTCGCCTTCGGCATCGCGAGCACTTCCGGGAACACGATCGCTATCGACGTCCTCCCCTCGAGCCGCCGCGGGGAAGGCATAGGTTACTTCGGCGTCACCACGAACCTGGCGTTCGCCACGGGCCCGATGACGGGAATGTTCCTCTACGACGGCAAGGGCGCCATGGCCGTGTTCACGCTTTCCGTTTCGCTCTGCATCGCGGGTCTGCTCCTCCTCTGCTTTTTGCGCACAAAGTCAAAGCCGCGCAAGCCGGACGCGCGTCCCATTTCCCTCGACAGATTCTTTCTCACGAACGCCGTTCCGCAGTTCCTGAACATGATCTTCATCGGCTGCGCATACGGTCCCGTCACAAATTACGTCGCCCTCTACGCCAAGGAGGAAGGCTTCGGCGGCACGGGATTCTTCTACGCGCTCATCGCCATCGGCCTCATCATCAGCCGGGTGTTCACCGGACGTTTCATCGACCGCGGGTACCTCACGAAGCTCATCGGCGGAGGCATGGCGCTCCTCGCCGCGGCTTACTTCCTCTTCTCCCTCGTGCAAGTTCCGTTCGCCTTTTTCGCCTCCGCGTTCTTCATCGGCGCAGGGCTCGGATTAGTATGCCCCGGTTACCAGACAATGTGCGTGAACATGGCGCGGCACGATCAGCGCGGCACGGCGTCGAGCACTTACCTTTCCGGCTGGGACACGGGCATCGGCATCGGAATTCTCCTCGGCGGTCCGCTCGCGGAACGCTTCTCCTACCGCGCGGTATTCCTCTCCTGCGCGGCGCTGCTCGTCATCGCGACCGTATTCTTCATCAAAAAGACCGCGCCGCACTACCTCGCTCACAAGCTCGAAAGCTGAAAGCCTGGAATCTGGTCAAAATGACTGGTGATTTTTCTCTTCCGAATGCGATGCGGACTATTCGAACTCGTAAAAAAACTGCCGCAGGAAACTTCTTTCAAATACAATTGTTTTAAAAACAGATGTTCCTTACAAATCCGAACTCAACGGATTACGGCGATGCGGAAAAGACAAAGCATATCCAGAAAGCCCAGTATCTAAAAAATAAGCGGCATATCGACATCTTGATGGAGAAGATTCATTCAATACATCAAGGGTACCTCTAAAAATTGCTTTGGTGAAGTGAAATTGTCAAGAACCGAGCAAGAGCAGGAACGAGAAGTGGCCAATACTGGTTGTATTCGCCACTTTGAGAGACGAACTCCTCAGGAGAGGATATGTCTC
>JBAYFD010000096.1:0-6847 GCA_041667365.1 Fibrobacteraceae bacterium
CCTGACGCCCGCCGTAGATTTTGCTGACCTTCTCGGTGCGTATGGTGCGTACAAGTGAACTCATTTGGTTTTGCCTTTCTTTAAAATCTTCAAGCCTTTTGCTCCCGGTCTGCCGGTAGTTTTCGTGCTATCCGCTTTTTGCGGCTTTGCCGTAGTGGCGGGAATCTGGGCTTTGAGCTTTCCCTGGATGTGCTGTTTTTCGAGGTCGAAATAGCGGCCGCTGGAAAGCGTGCTCGTACCGGAGAGCTTCAGATGTTTGACTTTGCTGTCATTGAACGTGATGTGAATGGTATCCCCTGCGGATTCGTTTTTCCCGGAGAGGGTGCGGTCATTTTTCACATAGTAATAAGTGCTCTGTGCGTCTCCTGCGACAACGGCGTTGCTGAGTTTGCCTTGCAGGAAGGCGAGATCGAGCCGGTTACCGTCCATCGTGTTTTTATAGGCTTCCAGATCGTCCTCGTAAAAAAGTCCGTGCGCATTCAGGTTTACATATAACTTAACCGGTTTGTCATCTTTGAATTCCGCATATAAGGTATCGCCGAACGCTTCGGTGTACTGGTCCGGTTTTCCGGGCGTGCCTTTTTCATGCTGCGTGCCGTGCGCGTTGCGGATGACGAGCGCGGAACGGAGCGTGCGCTTTTCGATGTCTAGCACGAGGTACATCGAATCCCCGGTGAGAATGTATCCGTCCATGACGCACCGGGGGTGTCCTTTGAGCGCTATCCAGCTGTGCCGCTTGTCGAAGTAGCCCGTGTCGCAGGTGACTGTGTATCCTTTCTGGGTGGCGACTACATTGCGGAAAGCCTGGGCGAAGTCGTTCTTCTTGTCGTAAGTCATGTATTGCGCCTTGATGGACACGGTATCAATCGTGCCGTCCTTGTGCTTTTCATATTGGTGCAGAAGAGGCCTGTCGGGAATTGTGAGGTATTCCTTGACGCGGTCGTAGGTCAGGAACTGTCCGAACATGGCGTAGGAACCGGCGGAATCCTTCGCGACGACATCGCCCGCGGCGGTTGCGACTTGAATGCGCTTGCGGTAGGTTCCACTTTGTGCCTTGATGAAGCCGGAGGGGTGTGTGAACAGAAATCCGCCGTCGCACTGCACGAGGTCGAGCCCTCTGTCCCATACGGCGCGGTCCGTGCGGAAGGTGATGGAATCGTGCGTGAAGAACACTTTCCCGTTTAAGAGTAAATGACTGGATTTGTCGGATACGTTGAGATTGTCCGCATGGCGCATGATGAGCGGCGACGATTGCGCGTACAGGGCGGCCGCCGCGAGGCCCGTCAGGAACAGGCTACGTATAAATATGGCGCGGAACTTCATGGCGCCTTCTTCGCCGGGGCGTGCGGGCGTTGTTGCCCTGCCGCTTTCGACGGTTCGGGCCGGGCGCGCTGGGGAGGATTCTGTGCCGGAACTGGTTTTTGCACCGGTGGCGGAGTCTGCCTCTGCGGCGGCGCAGGGGGCGCGGCGGGTATTTGCTTCTGCGCCGTATCCTGCACGGGGGAAGAAAGATCTTCCGCGGCGTTCTGCTTCGCGTCTTCTTCTTTGAGGCGGTTCGCCGCATCCTGGAAAATGCCCGTCACATTGGAGAGGATCCGCCAGTGTTCCATGCGTGAGTCGCTTTCAAAACCTTGTCCCTGGAGTACGTCGCCATCTTCGCTCACGACGCGCACGTCGCTTTCCGTGCGTACAAGGTTATCCGCCCTGTGCCAGAGGAGCGAATCTGCGCGGACCGAGGCGCCCTTCGGCGTAATGGCGTACACGTGGCCGTAGGCGGAAACGAAACTCAGCCGCATGTCCAGGTTTCCGGAATCCGCGCGCAGGAAGGCGACCTTTTTTCCCAGGGAATCGTAGATGTCCACAAAAATCGGGCGCGCGAATACGCGGTCGTTCCCCGCCCAGCGTTCCAGGTAAGCGGTTTTCATTTTCCAGGCGAGGACCTTGCCTTCGTAGAAGTCGAGGAGGGTCGTATCCGTGAAAAGCATTATCGGCCTGTCGGCTGGTTTGCCCCAGGGCTGTTCTTCGTCTGTTTCATGGCAGGCGCCGAAAAGCAGAAGCGTGCCGAGGAGCAGCAAGGCTCCTGCATTTTTTACGCTGAGTTTCCGCGCGGCAAGCAAAAATTGTGCCATATTGCAAAGTTACAATTTGTGGCGCGGATATGGCGCGCCGGGCCGCTAAAAACATCCGTTCAGGTTTTCATCCGCGCGTTTTTACGCGCTTTTAAGGAGGATAACGGGAAATTTTTGCGACGAAAATCTCCGTCTTTCTCATTTTTTAAAAGATAAAAGTGCGCCTGGACACGGATATTACGGGTTTTAATGTGAAATAATGTTCTCAAAAAAATTAAAAAACTATATTGATAACCGTGGAAATTCAGATTGATATATTTCAGTTTACGCATTTCCGTAAGTATTTGGAAGAATATCAGACTAAGCGTGCTGAACAGGATCCTTCCTTTACCCGCACGGAAATATGTACCCTTCTAGGGCTCCCGAAAACCCGGAGTTATTTCGCGGATGTGCTCCGCGGCAAGCGCGTGTCCCCGCGCATGGTCGAAAAGTTCATCGAAGTGCTCGCGCTTCCCCGCAAGGAGGCCAAGTATTTCGAAGCGATGGTCCGCCTTGATCAGGCGAAATCAGAAACGGCGCGGACCGAAGCGATGGAAGACCTCCTCCGCATTCATCCGCAGCCTCAGCTTCTTTTGAATTCCGACGCTTACGAGTATTACACGAAGTGGTATCACAGCGCCCTGTTCGCGATCCTCGACGTGATGGACGTGAAGGACGACCTCGCGCCCGTTTCTCGCCGCATTTTTCCGCATGTTCCGGTCGGCAAGCTTTCGGATTCGCTCGCGCTCCTTCAGCGCCTCGGCCTTGTCCGCAAGAACGAAGCCGGGTTCTGGAAGCCGACGAAGGATTCCATTTCGAGCGGACCGTATAATAATGACGAACTCGTCCGCCAGTATCAGCTGCAGTGCTTCGAGCTTTCAAAGCAAGCGCTTCTGTTCCCGTCCAAAAAGCCTCACGTGATGAGCACGATGGTGTTCAGCCTTTCCGAAGAGGCCTATCGCAAACTGGAAACGGAACTTCAGGACTTCAAGGCGCACGCGCGCAGGATCGTCGCGGAAGATGCGAAGAAGCCGGAAGGCGTGTACCATCTGAATATGCATTTGTTCTCTAATCTGGATCCGGAGGGAAAATGAGTCGGGCCGGTTCATTTGTTCGTTCTTTCCTGTCTGTGTCCATCGCGGTTTCTTTCGCGGTACTCGCCGGGTGCAGCTCGGAAGAACATGCGGGCGTGATTTCGGAGACGGAATCCGGCAAGACCGTCGCCGGTGTCGTTTATACCCAGACGGGCGCCGCGGCTTTGCGCACGGTCGTTTCCCTGATGGACACGAATTTTGTCGCCGGTGCGAATTACACTGCGGTGACCTATAAGGCTGTGACGGATAAAGATGGGCGTTATGAGATTAAGGACATTCCCGCCGGCGTGTATTCCGTGCTTGCGGAAGATTCCGCCGCGAAATACGCCGCGCTTTCCCGCGTGACGGTGGAAGCCGGCGATTCCGCTGATGAAGAAGATGAAGAGGCGCAGGACATTCCCGACTTGAAACTTTCGCGGACGGCGACGGTCGCCGTGGCGCTCAGTGCAGTGAATGCGGATGAATTGGGCAATATGCTTTGCTTCCCGGGGACATTCGCCTGCCGCACGGTGGATTCGTCCGCTCTCGCTTCGGGGGTCGCCGTCATACGCAGCGTTCCGGCGGCGACGTTCCGGCGGTTCGCCGTGATTTCATCGGAAGTGAGCGCGTCAATGAACGAATATATGCTGCGCCTGTGGAATGTGAACTGGACCGTGGATTCCGGGAAGACGCTTCTCGCTTCCGGGGACGCGTCCATCCGTCGTGGAAGTTTCCGCCTTACGCGCACGCTTCCGGATACGCTCCAGAAATACGCGGGAGCGGACAGCGTTCCGTTCCCGGTGTGGCTGCCGGTCGACGCGGGGACTCCGCTCGTGATCGATGATTCTGGAAGAGTGATGCCCTTGCAAAGGGAACTTGATTCTGGGGATTCCACTCTGTACTGGATGATCGCTCCGCGCGTGAGCTTTGAAGCCTCCACGACGATCGCTTACACGGTGTTCGATTCCGTCGGTGTTTCGGCGGCGCTTCCTGCGTATCCGATCACTTACGCGCTCCATTTTGATTCCGCCTCGGCGCTTGCCGGAGTGTGGGGAAATGCGTATGCGATTTCTTCCGCGACTTCGCCTTACGCCATTCCGGGCGTGACCCTGTTCGGTGACACGACGGCATCGCTTTCGTTCTGGGTCAAACTGGATTCCGCGGCTTTCGGCAGCGACAGTTCCGCGGTACTTTTCTCCGCGATGACGAATGGTTCCGGCTTTGTCATCCGTCAGAACGCCCATAATAAATACACGTCCATCGGAACGGAACTTTACGTGCGCACGGATTCTGGAGTCATGCTTGACACCGTAGTTTACGGCAGCGCGATGATTCTCGACAAGACGTGGCATCAGTATGCGCTTCTCATCAGCGGCGATCACATCAGCGTGCTCCTGGACGGCAAGGTCATTCATGACACGGATTTCAAGTGCGGCAACGGATTCAGCCCGGTGGAGAGCCCTATCCTTGGCGGGTTGCCTGCGGTGACAGGGACTGTTGATGAATTGATGTTCTATAATGGGACGCAGGACACGACCTGGTTCAAGGTGCTGTATGAGTTGCAGCGGCCTAGTCAGGTTCCGTGGACCCGCACGGATAGCTTGTAAGAAAGGATTCTGAGAAAGAGCGTCGTATCGTATTCCCGTAAATTTCGCTTTTTTGCTTCTGTTCCCTGAAGGCGTCCCCTCGGTTTTTTAACTTAAAAAACGGGGCTCCGATGTTTGAATTTGTTATTTTGGAGCCCATCAAGGAGAAGATTTATGGTCATGGCTCTTTTCCCCGTAATGTTCGTTCTGGGTTATATGATGATAGCCTTGGAACATCCTCTGAAAATCAACAAATCCGCGTCAGCTCTCGTGCTCGGGAGCGTGCTTTGGCTCCTGTGGTTCATCGTCACCAAGAACGCGCCTGCGACAACCGTGCAGCTAAATGAAACGATCGGAAGTGTCGCTTCCATCATATTCTTCCTGATGGGGGCGATGGCTATAGTCACCGTGGTCGATTCCTACGACGGCTTCAGTATCATCACTTCGCGAGTGCGGACGAACAATGTGCGCGTTCTTCTGTGGCTCATCACTGGCATTACGTTCTTTATGTCCGCGGTGCTTGATAACATGACGACGGCAATCGTGATGATGATGCTTACGCGTAAACTTATTTCGGATTCCAAGGCGCGTCTGTATTTCGGCGGCATGATCATCATTGCTTCGAATGCGGGTGGCGCCGCGTCGCCTATCGGTGACGTGACAACGACGATGCTCTGGATTGGCGGTCAGATTTCCGCGCTTGGCATTCTGGAGCGTGTGAACCTCGCGAGCATTTTAGACGTGCTTGTTCCATTGCTTTTCGTATCGCGGATTTTGAAGGGAACGGTCCGCTCCGAGGCGGCGCAGTGTGAACTTGAAAAACAGCCGATTTCACGGTGTGACCGCGACATCGTGTTTTTCTCTGGTATCGGTGGACTCGTGCTCGTGCCTGTGTACCGCGCCGTTTTCGGGATTCCTCCTTACCTCGGCATGTTTTTTTCGCTCGGACTTCTCTGGTTCCTTACGGACATCATTTTGAAGAAGAGGGAACGTCAAGGCGAGACGAACATGGAAGGCCTCAGCATTTCGCATTTGCTTTCCAAGGTGGATTTTTCGAGTGTGCTGTTCTTCGCCGGAATTCTTTTTGCGGTGGGTGTGTTCAGTGCGAACGGACAGCTCTCTGAACTTGCGACATGGCTCGGTGACAAGCTCGGCAGCATTAAGATCATCGTGTTCATCACCGGGCTTTTGAGTTCCGTGGTGGATAACGTCCCGCTCGTCGCGGCGATGATAGGAATGTATCCGATAGCCTCTTACCCGATGGACTCCCTGCTTTGGGAATTCGCCGCTTACTGCGCCGGCACGGGCGGTAGCATTCTAATCATCGGAAGTGCCGCAGGCGTTGCGGCGATGGGCATCGGGAAGATCTCTTTCGGTTGGTACCTGAAGCATATCGCCCCGCTCGCTTTGCTCGGTTATGCCGTAGGTGCCGCGTGCTATCTGGGGATGCGGCTGATATTCTAGACCTTTCCCGGTCGAGGACAAAAACTCTATTCAACTTAAAATCCAGTGCCCTCCGCGGGGTTACAGTTTTATAGCTCTATCCTTGAGGCACGGTAAGCTAGGAAAGTTGATGAGGACATGGATGGATTCCGTGTGATAGACGGAGATGTGCGCTTTCAGCAGAAGAAAGACTGCAAATGGGACAACCAAGAAAATCTGTTCGGCTTGTTTTGATTTAGATAGCCCTATGATCGGGGGCTGTTCTTTAGTCGCCCCTTAAAAAGTCACGATTCAAAATTCATTGCATAAGCCGATCTGCGAGCGAATAAGTTTTGCTTCAGATTCCTGAATACAGATCGCACTTTTTGCAAGGACACGAAAAGCGCAAAAAGGACCCTCATGGCTCTTTTGAAGTTGTACGCAATGGCGGCCGGCATCACATTGATGGCATCGCCAAATACGCCCTTGTAGAAATTGCGCCCCAGCCTATAATCTGATTTCAGATGTCCGATTAAGGGACGACTATATAACTGCCCCGTCTTAGTTTCACGGAGCTTTTCGGCGATTGAAGGCATGATTACAATATAAGTTATGAATTTTTTCTTTGGCAGGGGAAAGCTTTCCCCTCGCTCGCACG
>JBAYFD010000097.1:0-6835 GCA_041667365.1 Fibrobacteraceae bacterium
CATATATAGTTCGCTTGCGCGAAATCACTTCTCGACAGAAGAACCCGGGGTAAGTTCCTGCACCTGGGCGACGAACTCGCCCACTTCCTTGAATTCACGGTAGACGGAAGCGAAGCGGACATACGCGACGGGATCCGTCTTGCGCAGCTCTTCCATCACCAGATTGCCGATCTGATCATAGCGCACTTCCTGCGAATCCGAGGCCATCAGGGTATTTTCAATGGAATTGATCATTTCATCGATGCGCTGGCGGCTCACCGGACGTTTTTTGCACGCCATAGAAATCCCCGCGAGCAGTTTTTCACGCTCGAACGGTTCCCGACTCTGATCGCGCTTGACGACGGTGAGCGGGACCATTTCGATATATTCGTAAGTCGTGAACCGACGTCCGCAACCGAGACATTCCCGGCGGCGGCGGATGGCCGTGCCGCTGCTGCGGCTATCGACGACCTTATCTTCCGTGTGTTTGCAATAAGGGCAGATCATGTTAATAGGAATATAGAATAAAAAGCGCAGGCGGTTTCTTCCGCAAGTTTTTTAAAGCACTCCTTTTACTATCTTATTTCACGTTCTTCTGCAACCTCCAAGAGGTATTCATGCTTTCTAACATCGGCTATTTCTTTTCCACTTACTGGCCCGTAATTCTCGTCCTTGTCATCGCAGCCGTGCTTTTCGCCGTGATCCACGCCGTGCGCCGCGTGCTCAAAGAAGGCGGCGGAGCGTTCAATCTGGCGACCATCCGCAAGAGCACCGAACCGAACAAGGAAGGCATCAAGGAAAAGTCCCAGGCGATCCTCAAGGACGCGGACATGATCTGCGACATCAAAAATGAGCGCGTGATTCCCCACAAGGAAGACCTTCTCGTGTTCCGCGCCGCCATCAAGAGCCGCTACAAGGTGGCAATGTTCCTCGTTGAAAAGGAAAACAAGGTCGCGTATTTCTTCTGCAAGTCGGAAGCAGGACTGCGCCGCCGCGTGGAAAATCTGCTTCCGAACAGCCGCCACGGCAATAGCCACTGGCCTTACGCGGACAAGGAAACGGGTGAAAAGCTCCGGTTCCCACGCGTATAATATTTTTTATGGATTGCTTCAGGGCTTCGCCCTTCGCAATGACGGAAAGACTGGATTGCGCCAATGCGTCGCCCTTCGCCACGGCAGAAGGGCAGGCGCGTACACGCCATTGCGAAGTTTCAAAAGGAACCGCCGCAATTCTGTGATTTTCAAGGTACGATAATTGATTCCGGCATTTGAAAGACTCCCGCTTTACGCGGATGCCCCGCGGATAGCCGCAAGAATTGCGGAAGGCGGAAATCTGCTCCTCACCGCACCCACAGGCAGCGGCAAGTCTTCGTTCATTCCGTGGCTCCTTTCTAAAGAAGAACAAGGCACGGCGAAGGTCGTTGTTCTGCAACCGAGGAGGCTCGCCGCGCTGAGCCTCGCGAATTACCTCGCTACTTTGTGCGAAACATGCTGCGGCGGAATGGTCGGCTACAAGTTCCGCTTTGACTCCCAGTGCTCCGATGAGACGCGCATCCTGTTCCAGACCTACGGAAGCTTTCTGCAGACGGCACTCCGCGGCAAAACGGACGCGGACTGGATCGTCTTCGATGAATTCCACGAACGCCGCGCGGAAATGGATCTGCTCATCGCCTATTTCCTGGCGCTTCAGAAACGCGACCCGACGAAATCGCCGAGACTCGCGGTGCTTTCCGCGGAACTCAACCGTGAAAGCCTTGAAAAGCTGTTGCAAATTCCCTGCATGAACGTAGGCAAGCCCGTCTTCCCCGTGCAGATTCTGCGCCAGAGCTCCCTCGCCGGAAATTCGCAGGGCAAGGAAATCGTCCGCGCACTGCGCACGCTCAACGCGAACGGAATATGGAAAACGACGCTCGTGTTCCTCCCCGGCAAAGGCGAAATCGCGGGCGCGCACCGCGACGTGGAAGAAGCGTTCGGTTACGGGAAGCTCGAACTTCTGGACCTTTACGGCGGGCAGGACATGGAGACGCAGCGCCGCATTTTCCGGGACACGGAAAGCCCCCGCGTCATTTTCACGACGAACATCGCGGAGACATCGCTCACCGTGCCGCAGGTGACTGGAGTCATTGACTCTGGACTCGAACGTACAACTGAATTTCAGGTCAAGACGCAAGTCTCGACGCTCAAGCTTTCCCGCATCAGCCTGCAGAATGCCATTCAGCGCACAGGACGCGCCGGCCGCACACAGGCAGGCGTCTGCATCCGGCTTTGGGACGAACGCGAAGAAGCCCTCTTCTCAAAAGAGATCATCCCCGAAGTCCTGCGAAGCGACCTCTGCCCCGTTCTCCTTTCGCACGCGATGCTCGCAAAGCGCGCCGGGATTCCTCCCGAAACGCTGGCGCTCCCCACGCCTTTCCCCGCGGAGGAATTCAACCGCGCAAAGGATCGCCTGCTCGCGCTCCGCTTCCTCGAAACGGACGGCTCTACATATAAAATAAGTTCTGAGGGCGAAGCCGCCATCGACATTCCCGTGAATTCCCCGGAGCTCGCTAAATGCATCCTTTCCGCAGACGGGCTTTCCGACCTCACGCTCGGAACGGCCGCCGTGCTCGACGCCGGTCCGGAAACGTTCAGCAAGGCGAAAGCCGCGCAGAACGTCATCAGCCTCGCAAAAAGCCTCCGCGGCGAAGCGCGCGGCATCCCCCGGGAACTCCAGCTCGCCTTCCGGCGTTTGCAGGATTACCGCAGGCGCAGAGATTCCGGCAAACCGCGCCCTGATTCCGAAGAATCCACCGTGCGCACGTTCTTCAAGGCTTTCCCCACGTCCCTCGCAATAAAGAACGGAAACGTCTACCGCCAGGGCGAAACGACCATCGTGCTCCCGCCGCAGGAAACAGGCGACGCGGAGGCGATTCTCGCGTTCGGGATTCTCCGCGCGGATTCTGGCCGCAAAACGGAAATCCATGCAAATTTGTACATACCCGTGCCCAAGGCAATGCTCGCGGGCGAAGCGCAGGAAACGCGCTACGAGCTTCTCTGGCGATCGGGGCAGGAACGGTTCATCGGGCTCGCCGTCACGGAGAGCGCCGGGCGTGAAATCGCGCGCAAGGAAATCCAGCCGCAGGAATCCGCGACGGATGTTCTCGCAAAACTCAAGGAGCTCACGGGCCCGGCATGGATGGAAATGCACCGGCGCGAAGACCTGAGCCACCTCTGGATGGACGACGCGAACACCGTTCTTTTGCGGAAGATGAAACTCGCGCAACAAAACTATCCCGACTACGGACTTCCCGCCTGGAACGACGAAGACATCCTCCTCGTGACGGACGATTTTCTGAACGGCGTATTTTTAAAACGGGAACTCACGCCGGAACGGTTTCGGAGCCGCGCCGAGGATTACTTCGGGAAGTCCATGCTCCCCTGGCTTTACAGGACGTTCCCTGATTCTCTGGTGCTTCCGGACGGGAAGCGCGCCAAGTACATCTACGACGAGGACGGCCTCGTGGAAATTTCCGCGCGGCTTGAAGACCTGCTCCCCCTCCGCGGCGGGCATTATATCGCGGACGGCAAGGTGAAAGTGCGCTACGACATTCTCGCGCCGAATTACCGCACCGTGCAGAAAACCTGGGACCTGACGGGCTTCTGGAAGAACACCTACCCGGAAGTCCGCAAGGAACTCCGCGGTCGCTATCCACGGCACAAGTGGCCGGAAACGGTTCTATAAAAAAAAGAAAGCCGGGCGGTTTGCCCGACTTCCCTGTGGTTCGAAATTCAAATCATTGATAATCCGGAAGAGTCCAGTTTGCAGGCAGAGCCCAGACTGAAGTATCCGACGTCGTATATGTGAGTGAAGAATCGGTGACCGAGGAAAGTACGCCATACTCTATGATCGGGCAAGTAGCCGTATTGGAACAGGTCGATATTTTGAATACAAGCCTGTCGCCAAAGAGTCCCCAGCTTCCGGATTTCTGCATAACCGCAGTCGTGACCTTCTTCGCCGTAGCCGTGAAGCTAGCGTCGGAATTCAAAACGATTGTCCAGCTGGTATCCGATTTTACACCGGTCCAGGTCGTCGCAAGTTTGGAAACATCCGGATAGGTCACGTTGAAATCAGTGCCATCATAAGCGACACCGGCTACATCACCCGAAGCATATAATTTATACGAAGTACTTACGTTGTACATACTGAGGGTGCGGAGTGAACCGTCCGTCTTATAATACTTAGGCACGAGGAGCAGCCACTGCTGCTGCACATCATAGTAACCGGCTTCCCAGAGATCACCGCTGATGTGACCCGTACGGAAATAAATGCCGTTCTTATAGAAATAATAGACGGAGTTAGAATCACCCGAGGACCAGGAAAGTTTTTTGCCTTCGAGGGCGGACGCTTTAGAGATAAAGCCGGCCGTACCCGCGAAAGAGAACTTGGTGACATCCACGGCAGTTCCGCCGTTCACGGAAACCTGCAAAGTGGAACCTGCCTTTGAGAACTTAACGGTAACTCCGCTCGCAAGCGCGGAATCAATCTTCTTGCCGGTCGTATCCGAAACAGTGCCGACACCGCAGGAGCCTGACTTAAACGATAGCGATGCACCGGAGAAATTCGCCTTGCACACCGCATAGCCATAATTCTGACCGCCCTTGGTGAACCAGAGCGTATAAAGTCCGTTCGTACCGGCGGAAACGACGAGCGTATCGCCGAGCATCGTGCCGACGACCATATTCGCAGAAAGGTCCGCGGTCGTCACTGTGGAAACATCTGCGCTGCTCGATCCAGACGTAACGGAAGAGGACGACGCTGTACCGGAGGAAGAATCTGATTCACGGTTCGTACCGGAAGAAGAATCACTGCCGCAGGCGACGAAAGACATTGCCGCAGCGAAAACAATCGTAAAAGCTAAAGAACGGAATTGCATTAGATACCTCTTTCCCTTTTGTAAAAGAAATTTATGATTTTCACAGAGGAAAAGGAAAACAATCTCCCTTTTTCAATTTTCGTGCGACCCAAAGCACGCAATTTTTGCAAGTCAACGGTCGACCCGGTCGCCGAAGGGCGTTCCCGGCGTATAGCCGAAGTCTTTTTTTGCCTCTTCGATGTCCGGAGCGGCATCGTAACGGAAACCGGCGAGGGCCTGCTGCGGCGGAACGGAGCCCGGGACAAGAATGCTTTTGATCCAGGCGAGCGCCGTACAGACGCCTAGCGGAATGTTCACGATGGGTTTACGTTTATGCTGCCGCAGAAGAGCGAAGCCTGCCATGTCCGCGAGGGAAAGGATCCGCGAACCGGCGAGAGCGTAAGTCCTGCCGACCGTTTGCGACGAAAGCGACGACGACGCGATGCCGCGCACCAGGTCCGCCGTGCGCACGGGGCGCTTGAGGCATTTGCCGCCGCCGGGGAGGAACACGACGGGAGTGCTTTGTATATAACGTAGGAAGATCATGTACTCTATTCCGCCAGTGGCTTCGACAACGAGCGTCGGGCGGAGGATGGTGAACGGAATTCCGGAATTCCGGACAAGTTCCTCGCCCGCCGCCTTGCTCCTGCCGTAAGCGGTGAGTACCGGATAGGTGACGGAAATGCTCGAGATGTAGACGAACCGGGAAGCGCCCGCCGCCCTTGCCGCGGCAAGGGCGTTCCGTGTGCCGCCTAAATTGATGCGTTCATAATCCGAGGGACGCTTCGCGAGGATCACCGCGGCGAGGTGGCACACGGTGTTCGCCCCGGCGAACGCGGACGCGAGCGTCTCCGGGCGCGTCACATCGCCATAGAACACTTCGACTTCGGGAGGCAGTTCCCGGGCGCTGAAATCCCCGGGGAGCGTCAACACGCGGACGGTCTTTCCGCGCGCAAGGAAATCGCGGCAAAGAGAACGTCCTACAACGCCTGCTCCGCCTGTAATAAGGACATCGACCGGTCTCACCATCTGCATAACGCCTCGGGGAAATTATGACGAAAAGTAGCAAAAGTGCTATCCGCGGAATAACATTACATAAATCAGCCTTAAAAGCGGTGATCGGACCTACACCGTGTATTCCTTTAGTTACGTCTCAGTGAAAATATAACAGACTTACGGCGCAGATCGCTTCACCTCCGCCTTCCATATCATCAATCAGACCTGACCATCGGGACGGGATGTCATTTCATCCGCAGCTTGTGCCGGAGCGAGACCCGCAGCGCGCGGAGCCCGTAAGGAATCACTTTCAGATTGGAACGTTCGCCCGCATACCGCGCCGGAATAGGAAGTTCCGCGACACGGAACCCGAATTCTTCCGCAAGCGCTATCAGTCCGAGGTCGATATCGAAGGAACCGCTCAGCCGCCGCAAATCCGCCTTCTGCACGAAATCCTTCGAATAGCAGAGGAATCCGCTATGGCGGTCCGTGAGTTTGTACTTAAAACACAAGTTTTCAATGCGCGTGAGGAACTTGCCGCCGATGATCTTATAAAAAGGCATGTTCCCGCGCCGCGCGCCGCCGGGAGTCAAATGCCGCGACCCTTGCAATACATCCACTTTTTCACGTGCCATATATTCCAGGAACTCCGGGATTTGCGCCGCCGGGTACTGACCGTCGCCATGAAGACACACGGCAAACTCCACGCCGGATTTCCGGAAAAGCGAGAGCCCGCGTTTCACGACCGCCCCGTAGCCGCAGTTTTCCGCAGAACGTTCCACACGGATGCTGGCACGGATTTCACCGGATGCGAAAGCGGAAGCAGCGTCAAACGTGCGATCCCGAGAGCCGTCGTCAAGGATCACGATTTCCCTGCAGCGCAGAAGCACCGCCGCGGGAATGCTCCCGAGGAGGGCGGGGAGTTCCTTTGATACGTTGTATGCAGGAACGAAAATGAAAGTATCGCGG
>JBAYFD010000098.1:0-6831 GCA_041667365.1 Fibrobacteraceae bacterium
CTTGGTGCGGTGCAGGTCCTTTGACGTTTCTCCTTCGATCGCATACGATGCGAGCGTCAGGGGGCCGCCGACAAAGCCCAGGAGCGGCGTCCCGGGCAGGGCTAGCTTTGTCCTTTCGATTGCTTCGCGCGTATAGCCGAGTTCCTTTGCGCAATCGAAAGAGGATAGCGAACGGACGTCCGCAGCGTTCTTCAGGGGGTTCGCTATCCGCGGCCCCTTTCCGGGGATGAAGTTCAGGTCGAATCCCATCGGCGGAAGCGTCACCAGGATGTCGCTGAAAAGTATCGCGGCATCTAACCCGAACCGCGTCACGGGCTGCGCCGTGGCAAGGGCCGCCGCGCGCGCATCGTGCACAAAGTCAAGGAATTCCGGAAAGCGCGCGCGGAGTTCCCTGTATTCGGGGAGGTAGCGCCCGGCCTGGCGCATCATCCAGACGGGTTTCACTGGCGGCGTTTCGCCTTTAAGCGTGCGCAGAAGGAGATCGTTCATGCGGCTAAATATAAAATTCCGTCAGAGCGTGACTTCGAGCGCCGCTTTGTATTTGCCGTCCGCTTCCGTGTGTGTGTAAACGTATTTTTCACGGTAGAATGCGTCCAGGCGCTTTTGCATATTCACGAGTCCGATGCCGCCGGGTTTTCCCGGATCCTTTGGTCTGGGGTAAGAGGAGTTTTCGATGATGCAGTTGAGTTTCCCTGCCGCTTCCGTAATCTGTATGTGAATGAAACTCGGCTTTTCGGG
This sequence comes from Fibrobacteraceae bacterium, assembly GCA_041667365.1. Taxonomy (GTDB): domain Bacteria; phylum Fibrobacterota; class Fibrobacteria; order Fibrobacterales; family Fibrobacteraceae; genus JBAYFD01. Next base: position 739 of record JBAYFD010000098.1, read on the forward strand.
GTGCACGCCGTGCTTCATCGTGTTCTCGATGAGCGGGAGCAGAAGGAGCGGAACGATCTTTTTATTCGGCTCGGCGATGGTGTACTCGAATTGGCAGTCCACGTTTTCACCGAAACGCAGGCGCTCCAGTTTCAAGTATTTGTCTAGCATATCGATATCCGCTTTGAGCGGGATGGCGTCTTCCTTAGACTGATACAGAATCGTCCGCAGCAGCGCGGATAGCTGGATGAGCCCGGCCTGCGCTTTTTTTACATCGACATCCATTAAGGCGATGATGTTGTTGAGCGTGTTGAACAAAAAATGCGGACTCAGCTGCAGTTTGAGAAAGGCGAGGTCGGATTTCAGGATCATGCTTTGTTTCCAGCGTAGCCAGTAGGCGAAATTGGAATGATTGGCGGTGACGCGTATCGTGATATTTAAAAAGCAGATGATGAGAATAAAAAGTAGGAACGAGATGCAGAATAGGATTATTTCCCCGATGCGGTGATTGCCCGGCATGGCCGTGTACAGGGCATACATACTGCCGCTGTTCGGACTCACGTCAAAAAAGTAAAGTAAAAGTTCGCGGATAAAAAGCAGGGCGAATACAAGCAAAATGTTGATTGTGAAGAATGTTTTGATTTTTCTTTTGAAAAAATATTTTTGAATAAGAAATCGTTGATTCCCTATAAAAATGATGAAGGCTGCAAAAAGCGGAAAGTACAGCCTTGCGACATCTTCCCACATGATTGTCGCGGGGCGCGTGTTCCAGTCAATGAGTAGCAGAAGTGGGAAAGAGAGAATGAATATCCAGGTGAGAAAGATGGGAATGAAGCTTGGGATGGGGCGCTTGAATATAAGGTGATCTTCGCCGCCTTTCATTTTGGACTCAAAGGATTCGAGAAACTTTTGCACCCCTTCCGTTTCCGCTTCGAAATCCGGAGCTTCGTTATGCCTTTTTACTTTATTGTTGCAAAACATCGTTTCCCGCCGTCTTTTGTTTTTCCCGCTAAATATATACCCGTCGGAGGCTCAAAACTGCTTTTTATGACAAAAGCTTGACAAAACATCAACATTTCCCGACAAAAGAACGATTGAACTTTTGCGAAGATGGGCCCCGTTCCTGACACTTCGGATGCTTGCCGGAGATAAATTTGAAGGCGTAACAAAGAGAAATGAGGTAAATAAAATGAGTTCCATTTATTTCCAATACTTGAACGACATTGCCAAATACCCGCTCCTTACCCGCGAACAGGAAAAGGTCCTGCTTGAACGTACGGCGAAGGGCGACCGCCGTGCCCTCAATCTTCTCGTCAAGTCCAACCTCAAGTTCGTCGTGAATATCGCGAATCTTTATAAAGGTCAGGGCCTCGATGTGAATGAACTCATCAATGAAGGCAACATGGGGCTCATCGAAGCCGCCCGCCGTTTCGATCCTAATCAGAAAATCAAGTTTATCAGCTATGCCGTGTGGTGGATCCGTCAGAACATCACCCGCGCCATTTCGGAAAAAGCCCGCATGGTGCGCATCAGCGCGGAAAAGGAACTGGTCCTGCGCCGCTTTAACCGCGTCGGCAGCCGTATGCGCCAGGTCGTCGGCGGTCAGATGATGATCGACCCGGAGAGCCTCAAGGGCGCGAGCCGTTATAATGCAAAGGAAATCGAAAAAATTCTGATGATGGGCAACCGCACCGCTTCCCTGGATTCCCCGGTGGGCGAAGACGGCGAAACGACCCTCGGCGATTGCCTTGCGGATCAGGGCGAACGCGCGGACGCCGCAACGGCCCGCAATATCCAGCGCACCGCCCTCGACAAGCTTCTTTCCGATAAACTTTCCGCCCAGGAAAATCAGGTCATCGGTCTTTATTACGGTCTTTCCGTGGATGCCGATCTGAACCTCAAGGAAATTGGCACGATGGTTGGTCTTTCCAAGGAACGCGTCCGCCAGGTCAAGGAAAACGCCCTTGCGAAGCTCCGCGCCTCCGAAGTCGCCCACGTTCTGGATGCCGCTTGATAAAAGTTTCTCTTTTCTCTCTCTCCATTTAGCAAAAACCCGGCTTCTGCGCCGGGTTTTTTCCTATTTTGTGGCTATGAAAAATCAGAAGTCTCTATTCCGTCGTTTGATCGGCGTTATCGCCGTTGTCGGTATCATCTGTGGCGTCACGTATGCCGCGACATCTTCGAAGACCGAGAAAAAGGCCCCCGCGGATTTTTATGAGGAAATCTCCCGCCTGAACAAGGTGCTTTCCGAAATAAACTTGAAGTACGTCGAAAGCGTGGACCCCGCGGAGCTTTCCGAAGCTGCGGAAGAGGGCATCCGCAACATTCTGGATCCGCACACGGTGGTGTTCAATCCGGAAGACTATGAAAATCTTAAAGTCGCGACCGAAGGCGAGTTCGGCGGCGTCGGCATCACGATCAGCCTCCGCGACAACGTTCTCACGGTGATTTCTCCACTGGCCGGGACGCCTGCGTTCAACCTCGGCATCCGCGCCGGTGACCGGATCGTCAAAATCGACGGCAAGGACACGAAAAATCTGACTCTCGATGAAGCGGTGGACAAGCTCCGCGGCAAGGTCGGGACGGATGTGACGATGACTATCGCCCGCGAAGGCGTCGCCGAGAAGATGGATTACACGATCACCCGCGCGAAGATCGTCGTTCACGCCGTGCCTTACAGCGGCATGATCACCAAGGATATCGGCTATATCAAACTCGCATCATTCTCCCAGAAAACGACGGACGATGTGGAAGGGGCGATCAAGATCCTCCAGGGTCAGGGCATGAAAAAACTCGTGCTCGACCTGCGCTATAATCCGGGCGGACTTCTGAACCAGGCGATTGAAATCGCGGAACTCTTCCTCAAGAAGGGCGATGTCATCGTGAGCACGCGCGGACGCACGCAGCAGACGGAAAGCCACGCCCGCCGCGACGGAATCCTTCCTGCGGACTTCCCGATCGTCGTTCTTGTGAACCAGGGCTCCGCGAGCGCCGCGGAAATTGTCTCCGGCGCGCTTCAGGACTGGGACCGTGCGCTCATCATCGGTAAGACTTCTTTCGGCAAGGGCTCCGTGCAGACGATTTTCCCGCTGGACAATCAGGGCCATGCGCTCAAGCTTACTACTGCGTTCTACTATCTGCCTTTCGGACGCTGCATCAACAAACCCGAGAACGGCATCAAAGGCCTGAAGCTCCAGAGCGAAGAGGATGAAGACGATGACTCCGATTCCACGAAAGTTTCCGCGGATTCCGCGGCGTCCCCGGTGGATACGTTCACGACGCACAACGGCCGCAAGATGTTCGGCGGCGGCGGGATCACTCCGGACGTGGATATCGAACTCACTCCGATTCCGTGGATAGTGCAGGTTCAGGAACGTATGGCGATGTATTTCAAGTTTGCAGTGAAGATCCGTCCGTCCCTCGAGGCCTCCGGCGTCAAGGTCACTCCGGACTGGGAAGTCCCGGATTCCCTGTATGACCAGTTCAAGGCGTTCTGCCTCAAGGACACGAACTTCACCAAGGTGAAGAGTAATGCGCTCGCGTCCGTCGATATTCTCGAAAAGGCGATCGTCAAGGAACAGAACTACATGGGTGATTCTTCCAAGACGGTTACGGACACGGTCCTCTCGAACCGCGTCAAGGCGATGCGCGATGCGCTCAATGCCCGGCGTGACGCTCAGTTCGACGGGGACAAGCAGTACATCAAGGACGGCATCAAGCGCGAGCTTCTGACTGCGATCGTGGGCGATTCCGTGAGCACGGCGTTTACGCTCAAGAGCGACGCCCAGGTGAACGAAGCCATCAAGTACCTGTCGGACATGAATTTGTTCAAGCAGGCGATCAGCGCTCCGGCCAAGGCTCCCAAGTCCTCGGTCAAGGCGGTGAAGCACGCGCCGCAGACGTCTAAGAAACGCAAGTAACTGCAGGGCTCCTGGATGACGCGTTTACTGGATGCCGCGGCGGAAGGACTCGGACATTATGTCCGCAAGTCTTTCCAGACGGTGTGCGGCTATTTTGCGTTCATGTGGGAACTGTTCAAGAATATCCCCGGGGCGTTCCGCAATTTCCATACGACCGTTGAACAGATGTATTCGATGGGCGTGACGAGCATTCCTGTCGTCTGCGCGGCGAGCGTCGCCACGGGCGCCATCATGGCATGGCAGCTCTGCTACCAGTTCGCGGACATGATTCCGCTTGTGTTCGTGGGTATGGCGGTGGGGAAGTCGGTGATGGTCGAACTGTGCCCGATCCTTACTGCGATGGTGCTCGCCGGCCGTGTGGGCGCTTCGATGTGCGCGGAACTCGGCACGATGGCGGTCACGGAGCAGCTGGATGCGTACAAAGTACTGGGGCTCAATCCGTACAAATTTTTGCTCGCGCCGCGGCTCATCGCGAATATGATCATGCTCCCGCTCCTTACGATTATCAGCATTTTCGTCGGCATCGTGGGCGGATATGCCGTGGCGCATGTGTATAAGGAAGTGTCGTTCCATGTGTTCTTCTATGGCGTGCGGATGTTCTATGAGGACTGGGACTTCATCGTCGGCCTTATTAAGGCGTTCGTGTACGGCTATTTCATAGCGAGTTATGCCTGCTTCTTCGGCTATACGACGCACAATGGCGCGGAAGGCGTGGGCAAGAACACCAAGGCGACGGTCGTCGCCGGAATGACGAGCATCCTCATTGGCGGTTTTGTCCTTTCCAAACTGCTTCTCGTGTAGGAGAGAAAATGCCGGAAAGCCAGCGCCGCAAATATGACGGGAGGACGGCTCCGGTTCCTACGGATATCTCGGTGCTCCTGACCCGGCTTTTGCAGGGGCCCGTTCTCGGTCCGAACTATGATTTTTTTATGCTTTCCACGCACTTTTCCGCGGTCATCGGGGATCGCCTTGTAAGCCGCGTCAAACTTGTCAGCTTAAGGGCGGGAGAGCTTACGCTCAAAGTCGAAAATGCGGCGTGGAAAAGCGAGCTTTCGTACCAAAAAAAAGCTATTATTGAGCGGTGCAACGCTCTATTACACAAAGCCGCGGTTACGAGCGTCCGATTCATCTGAGCGGCTCCTTTTTGACTTGAGGAATTATGGCCGAAGAATATAACGCTTCCAGTATCACCGTTCTTGAGGGACTTGAGGCTGTCCGTGTCCGCCCCGCTATGTACATCGGTTCCACTGATGTGCGCGGCCTGCATCATCTGGTGTGGGAAGTCGTGGATAACTCGGTCGATGAAGCGCTCGGCGGCTTCTGCTCGCATATTGAAGTGAGCATCCTTCCCGGGAACGGCATCCGCGTCACGGATAACGGCCGCGGTATTCCGACGGACATTCATCCGAAAGAGGGCGTCGGCACCATTCAGGTGGTGATGACTATGCTCCATGCCGGCGGCAAGTTCGATAATAATTCCTATAAAGTTTCCGCCGGCCTTCACGGCGTGGGCGTGAGCTGTGTGAATGCGCTTTCCGAAAAACTTATCGTGACCGTGCGCCGCAATGGCCGTATGGTGCAGCAGGAATTCTGCAAAGGGAAGCCCGTCGCGGATCAGAAGGACATCGGAGCTTCCGACGGTACTACCGGTACGTCCGTCGAGTTTTACCCCGACGCCTCGATTTTCACGGAAACCATTTTCAATTACGATACGCTTGCGACGCGCTTCCGCGAACTTGCGTTCCTTATGAGCGGCCTCCGCATTTCGCTCACGGATGAACGGGACCCGGAAAAGAAAGTCTCGGATAGCTTCTGTTTCCCGGGCGGTGTCTCCGCCTTCGTGCGGTATGTGGATGAGCACCGTACCCCGCTTTTCCCGAATCCGATTCACCTCGTGGCCAAGGCCGGCGATTATCCGCTGGAAGTTGCGATGTGGTACAACGACGGCTATCAGGAGAACTTCTTTAGCTTTGTGAATAACGTGAACACGGTGGACGGCGGTACGCATGTCACGGGTTTCAAGACGGCTCTCACCCGCGTCATTTCCAAGTTCGCTCAGGACATCCTCCCTAAGGGAAAGAAAGACGTGCAGCTCGCTGCGGAGGATATCCGCGAAGGCCTCACGGCGGTCATCTCGATCAAAGTCACGCAGCCGCAGTTCGAAGGTCAGACGAAGCATAAGCTCGGCAATTCC
>JBAYFD010000099.1:0-6787 GCA_041667365.1 Fibrobacteraceae bacterium
CCCGTTCTCTCCTCATCCCAAGTGAACGTCGTCGTATCGTTTCCGCAGCCGATGATCAACAGGCTGCAAAGGCTCCAAAAACAAACTACGAAATGTTTCAAGAATCCATCCTCCATTTCCATGATCGGCTTTCAATGATACATAAATTCAGCGCTGTCGGCTATGGCTATTTGTCTACTTTCAAATCCACTGCCCGAAGGGGCCGCCCCGTGAACCAGAATCACATTGTATTTAGAAAACGGCTCCATCGGCTTTGCCGCACCCTGAGCCCAAACAAACACAGTCAGCACAGCCAACAAAAACACCCGCATCATTCCACCCCTCCCGTTACTGTCAAATCTTCGGAATCATAGTAATCAACAATGGTTGAATCTTCCTGAATGAATTCGGAGGCACCGTTAATCCATACCCGGGAATCCAAGGTATCCAATTTCCAGTCTGAAACATCCAGTTTGTACAGCATCACCCCACTCAACGGATTTAAAGTCTCGTCAAATAAATATACGGGATGATTTATCCAAAAAACTGTACTGTACCACCCAGTCACTGTCGTCTTGATGTCCCAGCGACTTATGGCCCAAGCCAAAGAATCCCGTTCCAAGCCATCAACAAGCAAACGAACGCCATAACGATCATCGGCAAATATTGGTTGCAGGCACGCCACCTTCCCGTCCAAATAGCTGATGTCATCACAACCGCCAAGCCACGCGTCATCCCCCGAGAACTGCCCCTGCGAAACGATGCCCGTCGAAGTGTCCAGCACGGCATACTGGCAACTATCTCCACCCTGGGGAATCCGCTCCCCCAATATCAGGACGTTCCCATCCTTCCAGGGGCGGGCTCGCTTTGTACCCTGCAATTTAGGGCTGCAAGTTCCGGTCCAAGTCCACGACTTCCGCTCCGTCGGCTTCTGCCCTATCTTCCAGAAGCAGAAGCGATCATCCTCATCCAGAAACATGACGGAGGAATCGCTGTAATAATCCCCGTATGAACCCAAATAATAATCCAGCGTATCGCCCCAAAGCGGAGCCTGCTTGCTGCGGTAGTTCACGAGGAAAAGCCCCGTATGATCACCACCGTCCTCGCACATGTCCCCGTCCATAGCAGTCGTTTCACAGATCGAGTATCCGCGAACGTTCACAAGAAGCGCAAGGGAATCATTGACGATTGAAACAAGCCCACTACTGGTTCGACCACCCCACTCAAAAGTTGTATTGTTCTGATCACAGCCAAAGAACAGCAGCACCGCCAAAACAAACAAAGCCCCAAAAAGTCCCTTTCTCTTCCATCTTTTCGCGATCATCTCTGCCTCTCTATAACTCGGTGAAATTCTTTATTGTCCGCAATTCTAATAAATGGGGAAATAACAGGCTAGTCCGCACCCCCTAATCCTGCCGGAGCAGTGGCACGAGAGCTTTTGACGTCCCCGGTGCGCGCAAAACCGTTTTTGCCGCCGTCAAAACAAGCCGATATCAGGCCGTCCTCGTTCTTTGCACCTTTCAAGGAAACTTTTTCCGAGTCCTTTACGCCGAACCGCGCAAAAAGAGCGTCTCGGTCCTTTTCCGGCAGCTCTTTGAGTATCTGGTATATGGCGCTAAGGTCGTTCATACCATAGATATAGATTCAGCATCATGTCATTTTATGACAATCCGTCACCCAATTGCGTGAACAGAACCATAAATTTTTGTTATATTCGCTTATATGAATAAAAGTAGTTTATGCGTATTTTCCCTAACGCTGGCGATTCTTGCTGCGTGCGATGAAGACGGGAAATCCTCGACAGCGCCCGAAGAACTTGTTAATCTGTCGTCGCAGGCGGAATCTTCTTCCAGTGTCATTGCGGATAATTCTGCGACTGTTGCCCAAAGCAGTTCCTCTGCGACATTGTCTTCTTCTTCGATGGATTTGTCCTCGTTCTCAGTGCAGGCTGCGTCCTCTTCCGCAGTTAGCGCGTCTTCGTCTTCAAAGGAAGAATTTTCCTCCAGCGTGAAAATATCTTCTTCTAGCGTAGTGGCAAGTTCTTCTTCGGTGGCAAAAAATTCTTCTAGTTCCAAGGTGGCATCTTCATCTTCTTATGTCAAGATTTGCCCGGCGGATAATACGACTAGTCTTGATGTCAATGAGCTGCTAAAAAACCAAGCGAAAGCGGACTTTCCGGATACCAGTGAGATAGTTATGAAAATTACGGTGTCAATTCCTAAAGTGATGACCATAGAGATGAAACAAAGTATTTTGCAGGCTGGACCGGATAAGTCTGTCATAACGACCAAGTCTTCTTTATCGAATACTGAAACTATTCGCAATGGGAATAGAATTAAAGTGACTGATCTGAAAACAGGTAAAAGATTGCCGGCTTCTTATGCCGACAACAATATTTTCAAATTCTATGGGAAAATGGGAAACCCGTCTGATTACGAAACACCGGTAAAGGAAGGCGATTTATGGAAGATAACGCCTTTTAAAGACTCTTTGCCAACACTTTATTACTCGAAATGCATTGAACGGGTTGTTAAGGCTGTTTCAACGAACAGGGATACCACTAGAGTGCTTTCGTATGAATATTTTGACGAAACTCAGGAAATGGCTGGCATAATAAAGGGGGGTGAATGCTTGACGGGCTTCTATCTAGCCGATAGCCTTACGCGTAATTACTATGCTTCAGATTCTTTGATTTCTACAACAACGATAGATGTCATTTCTTTGAAAAGACGAAAAATTTTGCCTAATGCGTTGTTCAGTGTAGAATAACAAATTAAAGTGGCTTGAAAATTTGAGACAGAAAATATTGATTTGTACGTAGTACAATCAGATCGGTTCAGAAGCAAAGCCCTCAACGAGATCGCCGCCAAGTACGACGTTCATCCGAGCCAGATCACTCTGTGGAAGAACGAGTCCGTCAAAAATGCGGGCTCAGTCTTCACCGCACCCAGACAGCTGACCCGGGAAATAGAACAACTGAACGCAAAGATCGAGAACAGGCTCCGCATCATCGGGGAGAGTCTGTCCCAAGCCGAAGGCGGCAAGAACAAACTCGTTTACCCTTATCGCTGAGGCGCAGGGAATGGCTCCGCAGGCGTTACCGACACGCACTCCGGAACCGTTACGAACTACCCGAAGCCGGGCCTTCTGTATGGCGCGAGGGCACGTGACCCCCTGGGGCGGAGACCCGCAGGGGCTCCGTTCCACGAGCGGCGGCGGGCGAGCGGATACGCGCGACGCGTGACATTTTCGCATACCGCCGTCGGCGCCGTGGAATAGCGACCGGTCCGGCGCGGAGCGACGGACGCGCCCCGCCCCGGACAGCTTTGACATGGCAGAGGGAACGGCAAAGCGGATTGCCGTGATTTCCTCTTTTTTCTATTTTCGCGCTCATTATGAAACTTTCCAAGTACTTTTTCACCACCCTTCGCGAAACGCCCAGCGACGCAACGATGCCGAGCCACATTTTCCTTATGCGCGGCGGTTACATCAAGCCCCTTTCCACCGGCATCTACAGCATGCTCCCGATGGGTTTCCGGGTGCTCAAGAAAATCGAGGCGATCATCCGCGAGGAAATGGTAGGCATCGGCGGCATCGAAGTGGACCTTCCCGTGGTGCAGACGGCGGAACTCTGGAGCGAATCCGGGCGATACACGGCGATCGGAGACGAACTCCTCCGCTTCAAGGACAGGAACCAGCACAAGATGGTCCTCGCGATGACGCACGAGGAAGCGATGACGGATCTCGCCCGCTACGTACTTTCGAGCTACAAGCAGCTTCCCTTCATGCTTTTCCAGTTCAAGACGAAGTACCGCGACGAGGCGCGCGCCCGCGGCGGTCTCATCCGCGTCCGCGAATTTCTGATGAAGGACGCGTACAGCTTCCATGCGACGCAGGAAGACCTCGACAAGCATTACGACGCCGAATACCAGGCATACCTCCGCATCTTCCGCCGCGTGGGCATCGAACCCGTGGTGGTGCAGTCCGATACGGGCATCATGGGCGGGAAGATCGCTCACGAATTCATGCTTGACACGGCGAACGGAGAAGATTACCTGATCCTGTGCAAAAAATGCGGCTACCAGGCGAACCGCGAAATCGCACAGTTCACACGCGAACCGCACAAGGGTGACGCTTCCGCGATGCCGGAAAAAATCGCGACGCCGGACAGCGAGAGCATCGATGAAATCTGCAAGCTCCTGAACGTGACGAAGGACGCAACCGCGAAGTGCGTGTTCTTCGACTTCGACGGCAAGCTCGTGACGGCGCTCGTACCCGGGCAGCTCGAAGTCTCGGAGATCAAGCTCCACAACCTGCTCAAGGCGAAAGACCTCATCCCGGCGAGCGACGAACTGATCCGCAAATGCGGCATGGTCCCCGGTTTCGCGAGCCCCATCGGCGCGCACGATACGCGCGTCATCATCGATTCCGCGCTGGAAGATTCCTGCGACCTCGTGATGGGCGCGAACGAAGAGGGTTTCCACCTGAAGCACTGCACGCCCAAACGCGACATGAAAGGCTACGAAGTGGCGGACATCGCGGAAGCAAGCGAGGTCTGCAAATGCCCGAAATGCGGCGAAACGCTCACCGAGACCCGCGGCATCGAACTCGGCAACATCTTCAAGCTCGGAACGAAGTTCTCCGAAAGCATGAACGCGACGTTCCTCACCCCGGACGGCAAAAAGCTGCCCGCGGTCATGGGCTGCTATGGCATCGGCGTCGGGCGGCTGATGGCGAGCGTCGTGGAAAATTCCCATGATGACTTCGGACCGATATGGCCGAAGAGCATCGCCCCGTTCCAGGTGGAAATCGTTCCCATCGCGAAAGACGCGGAACTCATCGAGCTCGCGGACAAGTTCGAGAAAGAACTCACCGAAGCCGGGTTCGATGTCCTCGTGGACGACCGCGAGGAGCGCCCGGGCGTCAAGTTCAAGGACGCGGACCTGTGGGGCATCCCGCTCCGCATCGCGATCGGCAAAAAGGGGCTCGCACAAGGTGCCATCGAATGGAAGCCCCGTTCCGAAAAGAACTTCGAGATGGTGAAAGTCGAAGACGTCGTGAACAAGGTCAAGGACTTCTACGCAAAGTAAACCCGGAGGGCTTATGGAGCTTCAAGGAAAACCCGTCCGCGAATCCCGCATCGAGACGCACGACATCGTGCATCCGTCGGACGTGAACGCTTACGGAATGCTCTTCGGAGGGCATCTCGTCGCACTGATGGACAAGGCAGCAAGCATAGCGGCGTACCGGCACGCGGGAAAGAAAGTCACCACGGTCTCCGTGGACGGCATCTATTTTCAGCGCCCCGCGCCCGTAGGCACGATTCTCTCGCTTCTCGCCTCGGTGAACCGCGTTTTCCACACCTCGATGGAAATAGGCATCAAGGTGACGGGAGCGCTCCCCGGTGAAAAGGAAGAGGAAATCTGCAAGGCGTACATGACGTTCGTCGTGCTTGATGAGAACAACAGGCCCACGCCGACGGCGACCGTGATTCCAGAGACGGAAGACGAACACCGCCGTTTCGACAACGCGATGATCCGCCGCGAGGCGCGCCTTGCGCTGCGCGATAAGTTAATACAAAAGAAAGTCTGATGGCGGACACCGTCAAAGACCGGTCGCTCATCGGACTTTCCTGGCCGCTGATCCTCACGTTCGGCGTGGGCGTCATTCAGCCGATGATGGACAGCTGGTTCCTCTCCCGCACTTCGGAAAGCGCGGCGGCAGGGGTCGGCGCCCTCATGCCCGTGCTCGGCACGGTCTTCATGGCGATACAGGCATTTTCCCAGGCGGGCGCGAGCATCGCATCGCAGTTCCTCGGCGGCAATTACAACCGGCACGCGCGCGTCACGCAGACGATGGTCATCCTCGGGAGCTTCCTCCTGGGCATCGCGATGACGCTCCTCATCTACCCCAGTTCCGGCGAAATCATTTCACTGATGGGGCTTTCCGGCGACCCCGCGGAATACGGCGAAAAATTTCTTTCGCTCGTCTGCCTCGGCTTCTGCTTCCGGGCAATACAGACGACATTCACGGCGCTCATCGCGACGCACGGCCTCACCGTCTGGAACCTCATCGGAAACACGCTCACCATCGCGTTCAACGCCGGGATGAACATCCTGTTCATGCACGGCATCCCCGGAATTATTCCTAAAATGGGCGTGTACGGCGTCGCGCTCGCGACCGCGCTCTCCTGGCTTTTTTCCGCAGTCATCCTCTGGTGGGTGCTCCGCTACAAAATCGGGCACGTCACGCTCAGAAGCGACATCAAGCGAACCCGCGCCATTCTCCCGGACTGGATCCGCATCGGACTCCCCGCCGCCGCGGAACCCATCAGTTTCGAGCTTTTCCAGGTGTTCATCACCGCGATGGTCGTCCACCTCGGAACCCTCGCCGTCACCGCCCGCGTATTCAGCGCAAACTTCGCCATGTTCGCCGTCATCCTGAGCGTCGGCCTCGGCAACGGAAATCAGATCCTCGTCGCGCATCTCGTGGGCGCGCATGATTTCAACAAAGCGAACCGCAGGCTCAAACAGTCCCTGTTCGCAAGCTCCGCGAGCGCGGGCGTCATCGCCGTCATCGTCGCCCTCTGCGGCACGCGGCTCATGCACATCTTTTCCGTAAATCCCGAAGTCATCAAGCTCGGTGCGACCTGCCTCTGGTGCGACGCGGTCCTCCAGCCTTTCAAAGCCGCGAACATCGTCCTCACCGCGGCCCTCCGCGCAGCCGGGGATTCCAAATTCCCCGCGTTCGTCGGGAGCGGAATGATGTGGACGCTCGGCGTCGCCTCCGCGCTCTTCCTGTGCTTCGG
>JBAYFD010000100.1:0-6786 GCA_041667365.1 Fibrobacteraceae bacterium
AGGCACTGGATACAAATGAATATATCGTCGTGACGAACGATACGGCGGCGTTCCGCACAAATTATCCGAAATTCACAGGCCGGCTTTTTGGACCATGGCAGAAGGCGGATGATGACGCTTCCGCCGGCAGTCTCAGCAACGACGGCGATGTCATCGAAGTCAAGATCGACGGCAAGGGAGATGTTGATGCGCGTTTCGATGATGATCCTCCCTGGCCTTCAAAGGCGGATGGCTTAGGAAGTTCCTTGGTGCTTGTCGGGAGCAATGCCGCTTACGTCGAATCCTGGGCGGCGAGCAAGGCCGTGGGCGGAAATCCCGGCAGCGGCGATGATCCCGTGTATAAGGCGCTCACGGTGCGCGTAAATGAAGTGATGCCTTACGGCAATGGCGATTCAACTTGGGTGGAACTTTACAATTCCGGGAGTTCCGCTGTGGATGTGGGCGGCTGGAAACTCGCGGTTTCCAATGGTACGGTCATTGATACTATTGAAATTCCGTCAGGCAAGTCCGTTCCGGCGACGGGTTACCTCGTGCTTTCCGCGGCGGATCTCGGCTCCGCTTTCGCTCCTGCGGCGAGCGGCGGCGATATTTATCTGTTTGAAGTTGCGGGCGGGGCGCTCACAGGTTCCGAGACGAGTCTTCAGTATGCGGGAGTTCCGGCGGGGAAGACCGCCGGCTTTGAAGTCTTTACGGATGGCTCCATGCAAGAAGGGACGCTCGTTTCCGTTACTCCCGGCGCGGCGAATGCGAAAATAGCCGTAGGGGATGTCTGCATTACGGAGGTTTATTACAATCCTCCTGACGGCAACACGGAATTCATGGAAATCAAGAATACGGGAACTGCCGATGTCGATCTTTCCAGCTGGAAAGTGGAAGGCGTCGGGCTCACGTTCGCTTCCGGTGTGACGATCGGCGCGGGAAAGACCATCCTCCTGCTTCCGGTATCGTATGTGGCTGCGGACGGTGTGACTTCCGTTACTCTTGATACTGCGAGTTACCGCAAGGCGTCGGGCATAGATTCGTCCATCCATTTCATTCAGTATTCCGGCAAGCTTTCCAACCGCGGCGAGCTTGTCGCAGTCAAGGAACCCGCTTCCACGGGGACATATTACCTGTGGTCGGATGCGATTCTCTACTCCGATGACGGCTACTGGCCCTCTGCTGCGGATGGCAATGGTTCCAGTCTGCATCGCGCGAGTTGCGAGGCTCCGGGTTATGAACCGGGAAACTGGAAGGCGGCTTCTCCTACCCCGGCAAAAGCCTTTTAATCATTTCCGGTTTCGTTTTATCCGCCAAAAAAGCGGGTAAGGCGCGACGATTGATAAACCGACTTTCCAACAGGACTTTGGTTTTTTATCTTTTTAAACGGAAAATAAATAAGGCAGAAGTTATCGATTTTTGATCAAAAGGGCGCTATCGGTGATTTTTATGCAGAGAAAATTACTTTTTATCCTCTTGTCCGGGTTGACCGGGCTAGTAATGGCGGAGCCTTTGACTCTGCAGGAAGCGCTTGACCGTGCAAAGCAGAACAACCCGCATTTGAAAGCTATCAAGGCGGAAGAGGACAAAGCATCGAGTGAGAAGACAACCGCCCGCTCGCGCTTTTTGCCTCAGCTGACGCTTTCCGGCCGCGTGACGCGCATCGATGAGCCCATCACCATCGATCTTACGCCTGTACGCTCCGCAATCCTCGGAAGTAATTACGCTTCCACATATACGAGCGTCTATTCCGTGACGCAGAATTCCCTTGGCGCGGCGACGGCGAATACCATGGCGCAGACTGCGGCCGCTTCCGGGCAGACTGCCCTCGCGTCCCAGATGTCGGAAGACAAGTTCAAGATCAAGGTGCAGGACGATCTCTTCTTTAACGCGACGGCGTCCCTGGTATGGCCGATTTTTACAGGCGGAAAGATTTTTCCCGCTTATAAGGCGGCGGATGAGAATGTGGAAGTTCAGAAAGCGATTTCCAATGCGGAAGAAAATAATGTCCTTATGGAAGTCTGCACCCGTTATTTTTCGCTCCGTTTAGCGGAAGAGCTTGTCGCTCTTCGTGAGCAGACTGAAAAGAGCCTTACCGAGCACGTTGATCAGGCGAAGAAACTTGAGGAAGGCGGCCAGATTTCCAAAGCGGAACGCCTCCGCGCGGAAGTGGGCCTCGCCGAAGCGGAAAATGATCTCGAAGATGCCCGGCGTGATTGCTCGCTTGCGAGACTCGCTCTCGCGAATACGCTCGGTTCCGCGGATACGGCCATTGATGCGGTGACGCCGATTCAGGAAGCGAAGGCGAACGGCTCGCTTGAGAGTTACAAGCAGCGAGCGATTGAGAATCACCCCGGTATCCGTCAGCTCCGCTTGCAGAAGAAACGCACGGAGAATGCGGTGACGGTCGCCCGCGGCGATTATTTCCCGACGATCGCACTTTTCGGGCAGAAGGAACTTTATACTAAGGATCTTACGATTTTGCAGCCGGAATGGGCCGTGGGCGTGAATGTGGAGTGGAACCTTTTTCACGGCGGAGAGACTGCTGGCGCTGTCGCGAGCGCAAAAGCGACGCAGCGCGAAGTGGAGTGCATGGAGGACAAGGCGACGCAGGATGTCTCGCTTCTCGTCGAAGACCGCTGGCGCGAAATGGGGCATGCGCATAGCCGCATCGAGAGTCTCGAAAAGACGCAGGAACTCACACAGGAAGCCTTGGACAACCAGACGAAAGCCTTCAACGCGGGCATGGCGACGAGTCTCGATGTCGTGGACGCGCAGCTTTCCGATTCGCGGCTCAAGGTCGCGATGCTCAAGGCGAAATATGAATCCATGATGGCTCTCGCGGGACTCCTTGCGACAAGTGGCGAAGTCTCTCAGATTTCGAATGAATTGGAGAAGTAATATGAAAAAAATTCCGGCTGTTATTACACTTCTGGTTATTCTCGCTTTGCTTGGTGCCGGCTTTGTTTCGCTCCGGCATTTTGCGATGCGTCCTCATCAGGAATATTTGCAAGGGCAGATAGAAGCCCGCCGCGTAATGGTTTCTGGAAAAATTCCGGGACGGATCAGTGAACTTGCGGTGAGCGAGGGCGATTCGGTAGAAAAGGGTTTCCTCATCGCGAAAATTTCAAGTCCTGAGATAGAAGCGAAAAAAATTCAGGCCTTGGGAGCTTATAAAGCTGCGAAAGCTCAGGCGACCAAGGCAAAAAACGGGGCCCGTTCCGAGCAGATTCAGGCCGCGAAAGCGATGATGGATCGTGCTGCGGATGCGGCGAAGCTTGCAAAGACGACCTATGACCGCGTGCAGAAACTCTATGACGAAGGAGTGGTGCCGGTACAGAAGCGCGATGAGGCCGAAACGCAGATGAATGCATCGCAAGCGCAGGCGGATGCCGCGAAAGCGCAGTACACGGAAGCGATCAACGGCGCCCGCACCGAAGACAAGGCTGCGGCGAACGCTCTCGTTCTCCAGGCGGAAGGTGCACAGGCGGAAGTGAATGCTTATCTTGATGAAACGAAGATTGTCGCGCCTATTTCTGGCGAAGTGACGCTCAAAATTTCCGAAGAAGGCGAAGTCGTCGGCGCTGGTTCTCCGGTCGTCGCCATCACGGACCTCAAGGATGCGTGGGCCGTGTTCAATATCCGCGAAGATCAGCTCAAGGATGTCTCGAAAGGCAAGGCGTTCGACCTATTCATCCCGGCGCTCGGAAAGAATGTGTCCATGGTAGTTTATTACATCGCAAGTGCCGGGGATTATGCGATCTGGCGCAGCAGCAAGGAAAGCGGAGGCTTTGACCTCAGGACTTTTGAAATCCGGCTTCGCCCGGAATCTCCGGTCCCCGGGCTGCGTCCGGGGATGACAGCGCTCTGGAAGCACAATTCAATAGAGAAGTAAATCGTGCTTTCCGCACTGTTCGCTGTTTTCAAGGATGCATATTTAAAGCGCAACTACACGCTTTACATTATACTCGTCATTTTTCCGATAGGTCTCAGTTTCGGCATTGAGCGGCTATTCTCTTATGACAAGCCGCAGCATTTGGCCGTCGGTGTCGTCGTCGAAGAAAGCAGTCAGCTTGCAGATCGCATTCTCAAAGGCATTGATGCGGATCCTTCGCTCTATATTGCGAAGCATTGTCAGAACATCGCAGAATGTGGAAGCGCGATGCGCGCGGGTGAAATCTATGGCGTTGTGATTCTTCCTGCGGAATTGGAGCGTCGCGCCTTGCGACACGAGGCTCCTGCGATTTCCGTATATACGAACGCCCAGTCCATGCTTACGAGCAAGCTGATCGCAAATGAAATGCGTTCGGTCGTGGGTACTCAGGCTGCCATTCTCGAACCCCGCAATCTGCCTGATCCTTTGACTGCGGAAATGCATTTGATCGGGAACCCGACGATGACCTATGAGACATTCCTTGGAATAGGCCTTGTCGCTGCCTTTTTCCATGTGTGCTCGATGATTTTCGGCGCTTACATTTTCTCTTATCCCATCCGTGAAAAGTGCGTCACCCGGTGGATAGAATGCGCGAAAGATTCCACAGTGATCGCCGTTCTCGGAAGATACATCCCGGCGGTGCTGATTTACTGGGTGGAAATGCTCATCATGATGGGCTTTGCACGGCGTAATCTTCCGCCGATGGAATCCATGGATTACACGGTATTCGCCCTCGGATGCCTCGGAATGATCGCCGTGTGCGTCGCCGCCGGCGCCGCTTTCGTCGGCATCACGGGGCAGATGCAGCTTTCCACCGGCAGCGCGGCCGTCGCTGGCGGTCCCGCGTTCGCTTTCTGCGGTCAGACTTTCCCGCTTTTTGCGATGCCTGTCGCCGTGAGGGGCTTCTCTTATTTGCTTCCCATTACGCATTTCATGCAGTTGCAGTCAGCGTTGCTCATCGGGCATGTCGGTATTGACAGGGCGCTAGGATCATTACAACTTCTCGGAGGAGCGAATGCGTTCTGGCTCCTGCTAGCGATCGCTACGCTTGCGTGGCGATTGAAAAGATATGTGAAAAAGGAAAAAGAGCAATGCGAAGCGTAGTCGACATCATTGAACGCTTTGCTCGCATCACCCTCCGGGAATGGAGCGCGATGTTCCGCGATCCGGTGGCCTTGCTCTTTTTTATCGTGGCGATCATTCTGTATGCCGTTTACTATCCGTTGCCTTATGTGAATGAGCTTGCGAATAAGGTCCCCGTAGGCATCGTCGATTACGATAAAACAGCGATGTCCGGGCAGCTTGTCCGCACGGCGGGTTCCATGCAGCAGGACACCGTGGTTGAGGTTTATGACAATGAAGCGGATGCGCAGAAGGCGCTCGCCGATGAAAAAATTTATGGATATCTGAAGATTCCGGCCGGGATGGAATCCGAACTTCGCAAGGGAAACAATGTCAAGCTGGGCGCTTATTGCCATGGTGCTTTTTTGATGCTTTACGGTAACGTTGGAACTGCGTTTGTAACAGCGGCGACATCCGTGGGCGCGACAGTGGAAGTGAAGCGCATCGTGGCAAATGGCTCGGCAAAGTCTTTGCATGAGGCGATGGCCATACGCGATCCGCTTCCGATGCAGTTCTATACGATGTACAACGGGGCGCTCGGGTATGGCGTTTACGTGGTACCTGCGGTATTGATGCTCGTGCTTCAGCAGACGTGTCTTATGGGTATTGGCGCGATGGGTGGCCCGCGCAGGGGACGTAAATTCAAATTTTTTAAGGATAAGCAGGATAGCGAAAACGAGCCGCTTTTGATGCGCTATTTTGGACGTTCGCTTGCTTATCTTCTGCATTATATCGTTTGTATAACTTTGTATAAAGTAGTCATCTATAAGATGTTCGGCTTTCCTGACCGTGGCGACTATTTTGTTTTTATCGTTTTCGCCGCGGCATTTTTCGGCGCGGTCATCAACATGGGAATGTGGTTTGCGCAGTTTTTCGAGCGCCGTGAAACGGGAATGCAGCTTTTTCTCTGCGTTCCGATACTTGTCCTGTTTGTAACCGGTTTCAGCTGGCCCCGTGAATGCACTCCGATGTGGCTGCGTGTGCTGGGTGATCTGATCCCTTCGACGTTTGCAATTCCCGCTTGGCTCGCCTTAGAAAACATGGGGGCGGATCTCTATGAGCTTCGCCATTACATATTCAACCTCTATGGCCTTTCGATATTCTATTTAGCGCTTGGACTTTTGATGGCGAAGCGCCGCGATTTACTGCAGCGCTTTCGCGAATCAGAACTTGCTACCAACGCGCGAGCGCAATTCCATAAGGGGCTAGAGCGCTGCCGGCATCTATTCCGGTGAGTGTTCCGTCCACGTACACATAGATTTTTTCGCTTCCGTAAGTGCGGTCGCCGATATAGAGCGCGCCAGAATATTCATCGAAGTACAGTGAACCTTCCGCGTCATTGATTCCTTTCACCGTGCCGACGCCATTCCCGGCGATGTCGTAGGAGGCGAGGGAAACGCTGCCGTAACTCACATAGACGGGCGCGTACAGAATGCCGGCCGCGCTATCGAGAACGAGGCTTCCGTAGAGACCGCCTCCGAAGTCCTTTCCTGTTTTTACAAGTTCCGCGGCCGGGTTCTTTGCCGTGAGATCGATGCTTTCGAGGCCGCGGAGGCTGTCCGCGTCAAAGCCATAACTTGCATTATAAGCACCGGCGGTCGCGATCCAGAGCTTGCCTTTGTAGAGAGCCATCGCCTGAGGATTCGATGTTTTGAGCGAAACGGTGTCGAGGAGCTTTCCCGTGCCTGCATTATAGAGCGCGACGAGACCCGGATTTGAGAAAACATAATTCGCGCTGCGCTGCATAAGGG
>JBAYFD010000101.1:0-6735 GCA_041667365.1 Fibrobacteraceae bacterium
CAAAAGCATTCATCCGCTCAAGGACGGCGCCGTGCATTTCGGATGCGCTTTTCACCGAGACGCGTTCAACGCCCGCCGGGAGGGTCGCTTCCATCGGGCCCGCAATGACGGTCACCGCATAACCCGCGCGGGCAAAGGCATCGGCGAGCGCAGCGCCCGTCTTGCCGCTGGAACGGTTAGAAATATAGCGCACCGGGTCGATCTGTTCTTCCGTGCGGCCCGCGGTGATGAGGACGCGCTTCCCGTTCGGAGGCGCACAGAAAGGCGAAGATTCCGGCACAGGCTCATCCGCGGCGATGAGAGCCCGGAGAATGTCCGCCGGTTCGGGACAGCGCCCCGGGCCGGATTCCCCGCAGGCGAGTTCCCCCGCCGGAGCCTGAAGAATCTTGACTCCGCGGCTTTTCAGGAGGGCGATGTTCGCCTGAACCGCGGGCGAAAGATACATCGCGAAGTTCATCGCGGGGGCGACCCATGCGGGGACGGTCCGCGCGAGAAAGCAAAGGGAGACCGGTTCATCCGCGAGGCCCGCGGCAAAACGCGCGAGGGTATTCGCGGAACACGGAACGACTAGGTAAAGATCCGCCCAGCGCGGATATTCGATATGCTGGAAGGGACCCGCGTCCAGCGCTCCGGATTTCAGGAACACCGGATAGCGGGAAAGGGACGCGAACGTGAGCGGTCCCACGAACGTCGTCGCGGCGGGAGTCATGGCAACGCGGACTTCCGCCCCTTCCTTCTGAAGAAGGCGCAGGAGTTCACAACTTTTATAGGCGGC
Organism: Fibrobacteraceae bacterium; assembly: GCA_041667365.1. Classification (GTDB taxonomy): domain Bacteria; phylum Fibrobacterota; class Fibrobacteria; order Fibrobacterales; family Fibrobacteraceae; genus JBAYFD01. Next base: position 776 of record JBAYFD010000101.1, read on the forward strand.
GATACCACCCGTGACACCCAGAAGAATCTTTTTACCGGAAAGTCGCATGCGGAGAATATAAATAATAACGGCGGCGCGGTGTATTCGCCGCATCGCCGATTTTCCTGTTTTGCGCACCCCCGGCCCGGAAAAGGGCGGAACCGCTTGTTAATTTATACGCACCCGTTTCTTAGAATGCCTTGTATATCTTGAATATCGCGATGATCTGACCGATGATCGCAGGGAACGCCGGCAAAAGGAAGCACAGCATCACACGGGTGAGCCGGTTCTTCCACCAGCGGCTGACGCGCCAGATATCTTCTGAAACGGTTTCAAATTCCTGAACGCGCGGCGGGCGCACGTACACCTGCACGAGCGCCGTGAAAAAGCCGACGCCGACCAGCGGAGAGAGGGCGGTCAGCGGAGCGGAGACAAACGCGGTGAGAATCGTGAGCGGATGTCCACCCGCGATGATCGTGCCGAGCATCGCTCCCCCGCCCGTGTAAAGCACCCACTGCAGGGAAAGTTCCCCGGCTTTGGCGATACCGGAATGGACGCCCACGGCGACGATCGAAAGAACGATGGCGACGGGAATGGTCCAGCCGATGATTTTCCATGCGACGGAGCCTTTCCTGATTTCGCAGAGGGATTCTGGATCCGGAAGCGGCGCATTTTCATCAAGGATTTTCTGAATTCCGCGCACGTGACCCGCGCCGACCACGGCGACGACTTTTTTACCGGGCGCGCTGCGGATCTTCGCCGCGAGGTACTGGTCGCGTTCATCAATGAGGACAGTCTTCACTTCGGGGAACGTCTTTCCGAATTCCTGCATCATCGTGTTCAGCGAATCCTGTTCCTTGTATTTCTTGAGTTCTTCCTCGCTCACTTCCGTCTTGTCAAAAATGCTTCCGATGAGCCCGCCGAGAAGCGAGAACTTGCGGTACCACGGCGTGTATGACCATGTGCGGCGGAGCGTCACTTTGATGTCCCGGTCAGCGAGGACTACCGGAATGTTCTTTTCTTTCGCCGTATCCACCGCGGCCTTGAGTTCGGAACCCGGGCGCATTCCCGTCTGCGCGCCCATGCGCTTCTGGTACGACCCGAGGACAAGGTTCGCGATAAGGGTGGCGAGCCTGTGTTCGCGGATGATGACGCGGAGGTCCATATTCTTCCAGCGGTCCGGGTCCTCGAGGGACTTGAGGCGGCCTTCGTCGAGTTCCACGCAGACCGTGTCCGGAGCCTCTTCCGCTATGGTCTTTTCAACCAGTTCCTTCGATTCCCTGGAAATATGGGCGGTTCCGATGAGCTTTATCTCCCGGCCGTCTTCGCTATGCACACTATATATATCCGTAGACGCTTCTTCTGACATGGCGCCAATGATAGAAAGTTATCGAAACAAGACTTTTTTTTACAAGGAAACTTGCACGGATAATCCATTTTGGAGTATATTTTGTTTGCATTTTTGGAGGATGTCTATGAAGAAGGTGGCATTGGGTTTATTGTCTGCCGCATTGATTCTGGGGTGTAGCGGCAACAAGCAGGCAGATGACCAGGACGCAGTCAACGACGCGCTCGTCGGTTTTACCGTGAACTCGCAGGCAGACCGCTGGCCCGAGGCTCTCTCTTATGTCTGCGAAGACGAAGTCGATGAAATCAGTGACGGGCAGACGATAAAGCCCGAATATCAGGTCGCGGCGAAGCGTCTCCGCCTTTCCACGCTGAAGCAGATGAACTGGGAAGTGGACCGCCACGGGCGTCTCATCGGCATCAAGGCCGCCATGGACGAGTCCAATAAGAAATACACGATGTCCAAGGATCAGAGCAAAGTCGGCTCCGACCTCGAGGAAAAACGCCAGCAGCGCATTCAGGAGAAGATTGCGGAAGGCAAGCGCATCGTAGCGGGAGACACGGCGATGAAAACGCCAGAAGTGGAATATTATACGAACAAGCTCACGGAAGAGGAAAAACGCAAGTACGGCAGCACCGGCGAGCTCCGCGCACCCGAAGATAACACATCCACCCAGGAAAGCACAAAATCCACGGATTCCATGGATAATTCCTCAAAAGATAACGCAGACAGTTCCTCTACGGAGCCCTCCGATAGCTCTCCGGCGGAAGCCGGCTCCACCGGCGGCGACTCCGCCTGGCATTGATTTTTTCCCTTTTCGGTAAAATTCAGGCGAAGTCCCGGGAATACAATCCCGGGACTTTCCTATATTTTGCGGACTTACATGCAGAACAACCGGCACATCATCATCGCCATCGACGGTCCCAGCGGAACGGGCAAAAGCACCACCGCCAAAATCATCGCTAAAAATCTCGGTATCACTTACCTCGACACCGGGGCGATGTACCGCGCGATTACGCTTGCGGCGCTCGAAGCGAAAATTTCTCCGGAAGACGAAGCGGGGCTCGACCGCCTGCTCAAGTCCTCCTTGATCACCTTCGGTGACGGCAACCACCTGATACTGAACGGCAAAGACCGCGAGCAGGACATCCGCGGGAAAGAAGTGTCCGGGATGGTCAGTCCCTACAGCACCGTCCCGGTCGTCCGCGCCGCGCTCACTCAGAAGCAACGCGAAATCGGCCGCGCGCAGAGCTGCATCCTCGACGGTCGCGACATCGGCACGATCGTTTTCCCGGACGCGGACTTCAAGTTTTTCCTCGTCACGGACATCAAGGTCCGCGCGCAGCGCCGCTACCTCGAATGCCAGGAAAAGGGCATTCCGATGACCCTCGAAGAAATCGAAAAGAATCTATCGGAGCGCGACCGCATCGACTCGACGCGCAAGACCGCTCCCCTCCGCAAAGCGGAAGACGCCATTGAAATTGACACTACACAACTCTCAATCGAACAACAGGTAAAAAAGATCCAGGACCTCGTAGGTGTAGTGGCGTAGTCCCCGATCCTTTTACCGCAACCAATGAATAATCAATATGTCTAAACTCCTCTACGGAAATGAATCCGACCTCGACGAGATCCTCGCTGCGGAAGATAAAAACGGAGACCTCAAGTCCAAAGCACCTGCCGAAGCCTATGCCGGCATGGACGGCCTCGAAGCAGGCAAAGTCACCGTCGGTACGATCAGCCAGGTGACGGAACAGGAAGTCCTCGTCGACGTCCACTTCAAGTCCGAAGGCGTGATTCAGCGCTCCGAATTCAAGGAAGGCGAAGTTCCTGAAGTCGGCGCCCAGATTGAAGTCTTTATCGAAAAGCTGGAAGACGATGACGGCCGTCTCGTCCTCTCCAAGCAGAAAGCGGACTTTGTCCGCGTGTGGGAACGCATCCGCCAGGCATTCGAAAACAACGAAATCGTGCGCGGCTCTCTCACGAAGCGCATCAAGGGCGGCGTGGTCGTCGACCTCTTCGGCATCGACGCGTTCCTCCCCGGTTCCCAGATCGACCTCCGTCAGATCCCGGACATCAACGCTCTCATCGGCCAGGAATTCGACCTCAAGGTCATCAAGGTCAACAAGGCGCGCAGGAACATCGTCGTGTCCCGCCGCGTGGTCCTCGAAGAAGAACGCAACCGCCAGCGCGGCAACGTTCTCGAAACTCTCGAGAAGGGCCAGATCCGCAAGGGTATCGTCAAGAACATCACCGACTTCGGCGCGTTCATTGACCTCGGCGGCGTAGACGGCCTCCTCCACATCACCGACATGAGCTACAAGCGCATCAATCACCCGTCCGAAATGGTCCAGCTGGGCCAGGAAGTCGAAGTGATGGTGCTCGACTTCAACGACAAGAAGGAACGCATTTCCCTCGGCATGAAGCAGCTCAAACCGCATCCGTGGAAGGACATCGCGACCCGTTACCCCGAAGGCTCGATCGTCAAGGGCAAGGTCGTCTCCATTACGGATTACGGCGCGTTCGTCGAACTCGATGACGGCGTCGAAGGCCTCATCCACGTTTCCGAAATGTCCTGGACGCAGCACGTCAAGCATCCGTCCAAAATTCTCACCGTCGGTCAGGAAGTCCAGGCCGTGGTGCTCAAGGTCGAAGAAGAAGCCGAACGCATTTCTCTCGGTATGAAGCAGCTCGAAGCTGATCCGTGGGAAAACATCGAAACCGAACTTCCCCCGGGCGCACGCGTCGTGGGCGAAATCCGCAACCTCGCTTCCTTCGGCGCATTCGTCGAAATCAAGGACGGCGTGGACGGACTCATTCACGTTTCCGATATGTCTTGGACGAAAAAAGTCACGCACCCGAGCGAAATCGTCAAGAAGGGCGACAAGGTCGAATGCGTGGTTCTCGCCGTGGACAAGGAAAAGCGCCGCATCTCCCTCTCCATGAAGCACCTCACCGAAGATCCGTGGGACAGCGTCGATACAGCGTTCCCGGTCAATTCCGAAGTGAAGGGCAAGATCGTCCGCATGCTCGACCGCGGCGTCGTGGTCGAACTCCCGAACGGTCTCGAAGGATTCGTTCCGGTCTCCAAGCTCACTGCCGAATACATCAAGGTTCCGGCGGACGCTTTCAAGGTCGGTGACGAACTTCCGGCCGCTGTCACGGAGATAGACAAGGACAACCGCAAGATCTACCTCTCCGTGGTGGACTACTTCAAGAACCGCGAATCCGCTGAGCTCAAGGCTTATATGGATTCTCACAAGCCCGGCGAAAACGGCACCTCCATCGGTGAAGCCGTAGCTCCGGCAGTGGCTCCGAAGAAGAAGGCTCCGCGCAAGAAGGCCGCCACCGTTGAAAAGGCCGAGAAGGCCGCGGAAAAGGCGGAAAAAGCTGCAGAAAAAGCCGCCGAAGCCGAAAAGGCCAAGGAAGAAAAGCCTGAAGAAAAGTAAGGCTTCCATCCTTTAGTATAAATTAAAAGAGCTCCCGGATTCGTCCGGGGGCTCTTTTTTATAAAGCGTTTTCTCAACAGTCAATAAAGAAGAAGCCGGTGCGCAGCGTGCCTCCCCTTGAGCGGACGGGGATATTCCGTTATTCCGCGGGCAGGATGATTTCGATATGCTGCGTGCTCACGTTCAAGAAGTGCGTGCGGAACAGGTCCTTGTCGTCCCTGTCCGTAACCTTCGCCTGAGTCACGGCAATGAAGTCCTTGTTTTCACGGATGTAATCGGTGAGGCGTTCGTCGCGCATCGTATCGATTTCGCCTGTGATAATGAACGAGTCAGTCCAGATTTTTACCAGCATATCGCAAATATAAGGATTTTTCGCCGCACCCTGCGGGAAAAAAGGGTATTTTGGAGCTGTTAAGACTTATAAAAAGGACATTTTTATGAAATGCAAAACTAATCCGGAACCCCAGCTCGCCCACCTGAACAAGGCATTCCTTGAAAGCGACGCCGGGCGTGAAGTCCGCATACTTTCCGAATTCCTCGCTCCCGAGACGACCCTTGATAATCAGGACATACGCAACACAATCGTATTCTTCGGTTCCGCAAGAATGCTTTCGACGGCGGAAATTCGCAAACGCCGCAAGACCTACGCGGACGACCCGCAGATGCTCGCGAAGCTCGACCGCCTCTCCACCGTTTCAAGATATTACGATGAAGCCCACGAATTATCCAGGCGCCTCGGCAAATGGGCGAACGAACGCCGCGAAGGCTACGCCATCTGCACGGGCGGCGGTCCCGGCATCATGGAAGCGGGCAACCGCGGCGCATGCGACGTCGGCACGCCCTCCATCGGCTTCAACATCAAACTGCCTTTCGAGCAGCACCCCAATCCGTACATTTCCCCGGAACTCAACATGCAGTTCCGCTACTTCTTCATCCGCAAGTTCTGGTTCCTGTTCCGTGCGCGCGCTCTCGTGGTATTCCCCGGCGGCTTCGGCACTTTCGATGAAATGTTCGAGACATTCACGCTCATCCAGACCCACAAGCTGTATCAGACGATACCAGTCGTCCTCTACGGACCGGAATACTGGAACAAGCTCATCAACTGGAAGCTCCTCGTGGATTCGGGAATGATCGACGCAAACGACCTGAAGCTGTTCCGCCTGAGCGACTCCGTGGAAAATGCA
>JBAYFD010000102.1:0-6586 GCA_041667365.1 Fibrobacteraceae bacterium
ATAAAAACATATAATTTTACAATACTTCTGACTATGGCTACCTTTGGCGCATCAAGGAGAAAACGATGCAGAGAACACAATATTTTCTGATCCCCGCAATAGTCATCATCGCCGCGGTACTCGGACACTTTTTTCCGATGCCCGGCGGTCCCGTGATAGCGATGCTCGCCGGAATGGCACTCGCCCCCTTCGCCGAAAAATCCGGCATCGTCGGCACCTGCCGCAAAATTTCGAAAACGGCGCTCCTGTGGGCAGTCATTTTCCTCGGTCTCGGGCTCGACATTCACACCATCGGAAGCCTCGGAAAAAGCACCTGGGTATTAATGATCGTCACGGTATGCTTCGGGCTCGTCGTCACGGGAATCTATGCGCGGCTCATCGGGCTCCGCGGTCCAGTCGCTCTCCTCGTCGCCGTAGGGACCTCGATCTGCGGAGGTTCCGCGATAGCGGCCGTCGCCGGAATTTCCAGAGCGAAGGATGACGAAACGGCGCAGGCGCTTTCGACGATATTCATGTTCAACATCGTCGCCGCGGTCGCTTTCCCACTCGCAGGGAAGGCGCTCGGGCTCGATGCGGTAGCCTTCGGGGAATGGGCAGGGACAGCGATCAACGATACGTCCTCGGTGCTCGCCGCGGCATTCGCCTACGGAGCGCTCGCCGGAGCTATCGGAATGCAGGTGAAGATGGCGCGGACGCTGATGATCCTTCCCGTGAGCTTCGGAGTCGCGATGTTCATGCGCAAGCAGGGAAAAGCAACCGGTTCGTGGAAAAAGGTTCTGCCGCTCCCCGCGATAGGGTTCGCCGCGGCGCTCCTCATCCGCTTCATCGGGAACGGCGCCCCCGCGGAAATCTGGACGGGCGCCGGGTTCATCGGGCAATTGCTGATGATTCTCGCCCTCGGATGCATCGGACTAGTGAGCCACCTCGGAAATATGTGGCGCACCGGGAAGCTCGCGCTCCTCGCCGGCGGCCTCGGTTCCGTATCACTCGCCGTGTTCTCCTACTTCATTCACTCATAACGGGAACAGCACGCGCCGGATGCGGTCACAGCATCCGGATGCGGTTCACAAAATTGCGGCTCACGGGAATAATCGTTCCCGCTTTGTCGTTCAGTTTGATGCAGAAATGCCCGCCGATCGTGCGCTGATATTCGCCGATGGCATCGATCGCAACAAGGTGCGCCCGGTGAACGCGGACGAACTGATTCGGGTCAAGTTTCGCTTCCAGATCCACGAGCGGAGTATCGATGAGATACTTTTCCTGCGACGTATAGATGGTGGTGTACTTGTCCTCGCTCTGGAAACGGTAAATGCTGTCCACCGGAACGAGAAGCGTACGGTCGCCTATCTTGACTTGAAGGCGCTGCAGATAACTGTCCTTCTTGCCGATGAGCTTGCGGAAGCTGTTGAGGATTTCGTCGCGGGGCGCGGACGCCCCGGAAAAAGCATCGGCAAGGCGGCGGAGCTTATCGATCGTGAAACGCAGACGGTCCTCCTCGACCGGTTTCAAAAGATAATCAACGGAGTCTTCCTGGAAAGCCTGGAGCGCGAATTCATCGTAAGCCGTAGTGAACACGACCACGGGAGCTGCATCATCGCCCACGGCATTGAGCACGTCGAAGCCTGTCATATCCGGCATGCGGATGTCAAGGAACACTAGATCGGGCTGCAGATCCTCAATCTGCTTGACCGCCTGATCCCCGCAGTTCGCCTCGCCCACCACGTTGATGAGGTCCGCATAAGGTTCGAGAAGTTTGCGCATACGCATGCGCGCGAGAGGTTCGTCATCGGCGATAAGTGTTCTATACGGCATTTGCTACTCGCAAGTTAATGTGTATCGCTAATATATAAAAGGTTTTTCAGCGGAGCATATCCACGACGACGGAGTGCAGAATCCCGTTGGTGAATACCGCCATTTCGCCATCGATGAACCGGAGCCCGGAGCCATCCGGTTCCGTAGCGCGGCCGCCCGCTTCCGTGACGAGCAGAGCGATGCCCGCGATGTCCCAGGGGTAGCTCATCGTCATTGAAAAGACATCGAGTCTGCCGGAAGCGGTGAGCGTTCCCTCGATGACCGCGCTCCCGTAGCATTTGACGCGCATGCAGGACTTCGCCTCGCGTTCGAAGTTGCGGAGATTCCGGGCATTCGTCTTTTCCCAGTCCCCGACGTTGAAGTCCCCGTTGCTCACGATGGCGTGAATGAGTTTATCCGTCGCGCTCACATGTATTTTCTTGCCGTTGCAGAAGGCGCCGCCGCCCTTGACCGCAGTGTACATTTCGCGGAGCGCCGGCAAAAAGACAACGCAGGCCGCGGGTTTACCGCATTCCATGAGCGCGATGGAGATTCCCCAGAGCGGAATGCCGCGGCTGAAATTCACCGTGCCGTCCACGGGGTCGATGACCCATTCGTAGCGGGAAGAATCGCCGGCGATCCGGCCGCCCTCTTCGGTGCGCACCGGAATTTCCGGAAATTCCCTTTTGAGGCCTTCGACGATGATTTTTTCGCTGGTGACATCGGCGATCGTCACGACGTCCTTCGCCGTTTTATAATGAACTTCGCCGAGACCGGACTGTAATTCAAGGCATTTCGCGCCGGCTTCGCGCGCAAGCGTTTCCGCGCATTTACAAGCCCGGACGCAGTTCAAAGATTTTTCTTCTTCCATAATCACAATTTAAAAAATGCAGCCGCCGTTTTCTAAATTTCACAATATGAAAATCGTAAAAGCAATATGTCTCGGAATGAGCGCATTCGCGCTTCCCCTGTTCGCCGCGGACTGGTCCAGCAATTACCAGGCGATGGCCGCGTTCGACCCCGATAACGCCGAAGGAAACCGCCCCGGTTACGTGAAGCCAATCGCGACGTACGTCGGTTCCGTGCTCAATGCGAACTGGATTTCCAACGCCGGCGTGCCGCAGGCATTCACCTTTGAAGCGGGCCTCCCCTTCAACATCGTATTTCTGAAGGATCGGGACCGCACCTATTCCAAGTCGGACGTGCCCACGATTTTCGGCGACAAAGCGGAATACACATACGACAATAACTTGCAGCGCTATGTCATCGGCGGCAATAAGAACCTGAACGGACTGAGCGTGTTCACGCTCCCCTATCTGCAACTCGGCGGAAGCTTTTACCATGCGCGCCTCGTATTCCGCGGAATGTATTTTCCGGACATCACCCAACTCCGGGGCTACCGTCTGCTCGGATTCGGGCTTCAGTACAGTTTCGGACATTTCTTTAACGACAAACTTCCCACAGGGCTCCGCGATCATTTCGACGCAAGCCTCGCCTTCGGTTACAATTCCGCATACATCGGTTATAGGCCGGACGATTTTTCCGGCAAGCTCGACCTGGACTTCACGGCGATGCACACGCAGCTCATCCTCGGCTATTCCCCGTTCAAACCCGTGGACCTGATGCTGAGCTTCGGCTACGAAACTTCTAAAATGGAATCGTCCGGACATCTGACTTACGATAAAGGCGGGGACATTCACCCGGGAATCACCGTCCACGGCAGGAACGGGTTCCGCTTCGGCGCGGAAGTCGCATTCAGCTTCGGGGCGTCCTTCCACCCGGTCGTCGGCGGCAATTTCGGCACGGTGAACGCGCTCAATGCGAATGTGCTGTACTTCAAGCAGAGCTTCGGCGAAAACAAGAAGGCGGAACAGAATGCGAAAGACGAATCCTCGCAGGATGCACAAACGGCGGCGGAAGCCCCGGCGGATACAAGCGGAGCCGCGGTCGCAGAGCAGGATTACGGACAAAATGAGAGTCAGGATTCCACGCAGGCAAAAACGCTTTCTCCACGCGAACAGAAAAAGCTGCGTCTCAGAAACAATACAAACGGAAGCGACGCGCAAGAAGGACGTGGCGTCCAGCAATAAGCCCCGGTTATTTCAGATAAATTCACTCCGCGCAAACGCGCGGAGTTTTTCTTTCAGCTCTTATAGATGACATCTTCGAGAACGAGTCCTTGCGGAGGCGCCCACGTGCGCTCGCCCTTGAACGTGTCTGCGAAAATCGCGGCGACGGAGCCTTCCGGGTAGCGCCCCATGCCTACATCATAAAGCGTCCCGACCATCGCACGCACCTGGCGGTGCAAAAAGCGGTTGCCGCGGATGTGCCACACGCAAGTGTAAGGATTCACCCGTTCAAGCCTGAACTCCATGAGATTGCAGACGGTCGTCTTGCCGTCGTTCCGCGGAATGCAAAAGCGGATGAAGTCATGTTCGCCGAGGAAGCACCGCGCCTCGCGTTCCATTGCATCTAAATTCAGATTGCGCGAGCCGCATTCCCAGCCATATTCGCGCATGAGCGCCACGGGCCGGGTGAAAAAAGTGTACTGGTAATAGCGGCAGACGGCATCATGCCTGGCATGGAAGTCCGGCGCACAAGGTTCCAGCCCGCGGATGCGGATGACCCTGTGCGTAAGTCCGTTCACGGAAGACGTCACCTTGCCGCAGTCGAAAGGCTCCCCGTTCCAGTCGAAATGGACGCACTGCCCGCGGGCGTGGACGCCCGTATCCGTACGGCCCGAGCCTACGAGGCGGACCGGAGACCGGAGCGCCGTTGCAAAAGCAGCTTCCAGCGCGGACTGCACCGTGACGAATTTTGTCTTGCCGGCTTCATTCTGTTCCTGCCAGCCGAAGAACGCGCTTCCCAGGTATTCGCAGCGGAAGCGGTAACGCATTTATTTCCCCGTTTCGTGCCGGGTATGAATGACCGTATCCACCTGTTCCTGAGGAAGCTGGGTGCGGCGAGCGATTTCCGAAGCGGTATAACCGCGGCGAGCGAGCTGAAGCACGCGTTCCCGGTCATCGCGTTCCTTGTCAAATCGCGTCATCTCCATCGGGTTCTGCGCAACGTTCGCAAGCGTCGTATTCGCCATCGTATTGCGGCTCTGCGTGCGGACTTTCATCGTGCTCGCACGGGGAACACCCTGAGGCGGGTGGAACGTGAGCGCATCGGAGAGGGACTGCATCGCGGAAGTGATCCGCTCGCGGGCGGTCGGGCGGATAGTCGTCTGCGTCTCGCCGGGAACGCCCGAATAAATACGGTTCTCGGGGACGCCGTTCTCGTTTTCGAACTGGACATCCTTCGGAACGGTCGTCGCCGCACGTTCCGCGGCGGCGCTCGCCGCGGCATCGTCTATGATCGAACGGTGCACGCGGGTACGGGTCACATAAGTAGGATCATCCTGAAAGCCGCCTTTGGGCGCTTTGAAACGTTGTTCGGAACGGATCTGTTCCATCTGGCGCGTGATATCGTCCTGACGGCGGCGCAAAAAGAAGAACACAAGGGCGAGAATGGCAATGGCACCGGCGAGAATCCCGATGATGAGCCCGACATCCGTGGACTTCGGGGAAGATTCCTTCTGCTGTCCGGAAACCGGCGCTGGCGCAGGGGTTTCCGCGGGAACCGCTTCAGGAGCGGAAACAGGAGCATCGGGAGTGCGCATCGCCGCAAGCGCGCTCCACAGGGAATCCCGTCTGGATTCAATCGACATCTTCTTTGAGACATCGTTTCCGGCTTCAAAAATCTGCAAATTCAGGGAATCCACCCGGCTGCGCAGCGCGAGATATTCCTCCGCGTCAAAGCGGGGCTTCGAAAAGTTCATGAAAAGCACGACGGCCACAACCACGGCACAAAGAGCGGCCGCAATTATTATCAACAATTTCTTCATATTTAAAATTTACAAAAAATTACGCGTCCGTCTGCAAAGCCCCGGCGAAAAGAGCGGCAAATAGAAAATAATACTTGACATAACCGGATAAAAAGCTATCCATTACTTTATAAAAAATACCCTATTTTTCATTTTGGCTCTGGGAGCTTTCACCGTCATCTTCGCGCAGGCAAAGGCGGATACGGTATTCTATATGGATCAGACCGGACATATTTATATGTCCATACAGCAGGCGCCGGGCGAGGCTCGTCCCGTTGCAATCAACACGGCGCAGCAGTCTCCGGTTGTAGTCGCGCCGGTCTATACGGACAGCGTACAAATTTACTAGAACCTCATCGATCAGCAATCGATAAAAGGGCAGTCGCTCCGCCACGCAGGAACGGCCCTTTTCTGGAGCGAAATCGGATTCGTCGCCATAGGGAGCCTGCTTTTCCTGGCGAACTTCGATGCCTGCAACGATGACGATGATTATTACGACGACAATGATGACAAAGGAAGCTGCTCCGCGCAATGGGCCGGACTTATCGGCGCCGAGCTGGGCACCGCGGGCAGCGTCACTGAAATTATTCTCAAAGGCATCGGGAACAAGAAGCTGTCCAACACAGAACAGTACCGTTATAAACTCAATGTCTACCAGTGGCGCAAGCAGCAGCAACAGGGCAATCAATTCAGTCTGCGCCTCTCGCCGACGGTGAACCCCGTGCAGGGAAGCGCCGGAGCGAAGATCAGTTCCGGTACCGACACTGCCGAAGCACTCGAAAAGTGCAAGGACTCGTTATGGTCACCTCTAAAAATTCATTTTTATGACTAGGACCCGGTTCCCTATGGGAACATCAGGGTTCGCAGAGCTGGCCTTCAGGCCGGCCCCAAAGGGGTGAGGATGGAACAACGTGACACCGCAACAAA
>JBAYFD010000103.1:0-6583 GCA_041667365.1 Fibrobacteraceae bacterium
CTCAGCGCGCAGATCGACACCGCATACTACGGATTCACAGGCAAGGACACGTCCGCTTCCATCGCGACCGGCGATACGCTCCGCGGATTCTTTAAAATCGGTTCCGGCGCAAAAGGGCTCTCCATTGTCCTCAAGGCCGGCACGGGATACAGCGTAAACGTTCTCGTCCGGGGTTCTAAATCCCCGTCCTGTTACGCGCTGCTCGATACAATCGCGCTGCTGGATTCGAACAGCAAGGTAATTTCCTCGGACACGGATACGCTGAACGAGCTGCTGCTCCCGAAGGGGGACGACAAATGGAAAATCAGGATCAGGCCCATATCCATCCAGGGTTACTGGACAGGTCCTTTCTCTTATTTTGAAACGATCATCACAGGGCGCAAACTCGGCAAAGGCGAATATTTCGCAGACCCGGATTCCATTCAAAAGGTCGGCGACACGCTCACCACAGTGCGCACAAAGAACGAAGCAGCCAAATATTATCTGCGCCAGGACCAGTACGTGTGGCTCGGGAACTTCAAGGCCGGAGACAGCCTCAGATATTCTTATTCCGTGGAAGGCTGGGACAACGGAACCTCCACCTCCTATACGCTTCTGAATGGAAGCGGCGATTCCGTAGCTTCGCTTTCCTCGCTCAGCGGTTACAGGACGACCGCCGCCGGAGCCTACTACCTCCATTACACGCGTTTCGGTTCTTCCCCCGAGGACAACAGCCAGACGCTCACGCTCCGCACGTTCCTGCAGCGTCCGGGCTACGTCGACTCCATCGCGCTCTACGATGAACAGACAGGGAAGCTCTATACGCCGGTCATCGCCGTGGGCGACACGCTCCGGTTCTCGGGAATTTCCGTGACAATCGCTCCGGACGACGCGAGCGACGGAATTTTCTGGTACATCCCCTGCTCCGACCTGAACGTCATCGCCTACAACTCAAGCGTTTCTTGCGGAACGTCGGAAAAAGAATATCCCATCGGAACATCCTACATCGTCGGTCTCAAGGACGGAACGGCTACGCTCATCGCGGAAAGCCGCGCGGATCCCCTGAAAAGGGACACGCTCCGGGTGACCGTCACTCCCTGACGCGCACAGGCTCCGATTTTTTACTATCTTTCGCGCCACTTCCCCATCCGCCGTGCCAAGCTCTACCAGCGGACGGGGTTTAACCAAAAGAGCTTCCTTTCGAGGTAACAATGGCCTATCGTGGACCAAAAGCAAAAGTAGCCCGTTCTCTCGGGTTCGCTACAACACCCAAAACTCAGAAGGTTCTGGACCGCCGCAATTTCGGGCCGGGCCAGCACGGCCAGGCGCGCAAGAAGTCTGCTTCCGTTTACAAGCAGCAACTCATGGAAAAGCAGCGCCTCCGCTTTACGTACAACATTTCAGAAGCTCAGATGAGCGCCGCTTACACCGAAGCCAACCGCCGTGAAGGTTCCGCCGGTGATAACCTGATGGTTCTCCTGGAAACCCGTCTTGACTCCCTCGTGTTCCGCATGGGCTTCGCCCGTACGATCTTCGCGGCCCGTCAGTACGTCGCCCACGGACACTTCTCCGTGAACGGCAAGCGCTGCCACGCCGCGAACCGCCTTTGCAAAGCCGGCGACGTGATCGCCGTCTGCGAACGTTCCAAAAACCATCTGCAGATCAAGGAAGCCTTGGAAAATGCTCCGGCCCTTCCGGAATACATCACCATGGACAAGGCGAAGATGGAAGGCACGCTCGTCGCGATGCCGCTCCGCACTCAAATCCCGGTGAAGCTTCAGGAACAGCTCGTGGTGGAATACTACTCCCGGTAGTCCTGATTTTGACTTTGAAAGAGCTCCGGTCCATCCGGGGCTTTTTCATTTTAAAAGTTGAAAAAGCGACACTGGTCGTTCCGGGAAACACAGCGCAAACAACGCTTATTTGTAAAAAAAGCATTCCCGGAAAATTTAATGCGCATAAGAATTTAATTTTCAGCCAGTGTATTCGTGTATAAGGAGATTCCATGCTCAAACGGTTCATTCTAGGCTCCGCGGCGCTTGCGCTTGCGGTCAGTTCCTCTTTTTCCGCAACGGCGACTTTTGATGTTTCACAAACACATCAGACGATCAAAGGCTTCGGCGGCGGGGTCGTCTACTATCAGAACTGGGTAGTTCTATCCCCCGATACAGCTGCAATCTATGATACGGCATTCACCGGTCTCGGACTTTCCATTCTACGCCTCGGAAACTGGATGCAGAACGACTCCGTAGGAAGCGGGCTCTCCAATGACGTAAAAATAGTCAAGGCGGCAAAAGCGCGCCTCGGAAGCCGCCTCAAGATCTATATGTCATCCTGGTCCGCGCCGGACACAATCAAGGCGAACGGTTATGTGAACGGTAACGGTGCAAGCAAATCGAAGAATACGCTCGCCAAAACGGGCGGAGCTTACCGTTATGCGGACCTCGCGCACTGGTGGAAACAGAGCTACCAGGCCTATTCCGATAGCGGCATCACCATTGATTACGTTTCCATGCAGAATGAGCCTAATTGGAACGCGACTTATGCGGGCACGTTTTTTGATCCTACAGAAAATGATACCGTCGCCGGTTACGCCCAGGCGCTCGCCGCTTTCCGCGATTCGATGAATACACTTTCCTCAGCGCCGCAAGTCTGGGGGCCGGAAGTGATCGGCATCGGCTACGACGGATTTAAAAACTATGTGACTAAATTCAATGCAAGCGATGTGGATGCCTATAACTACCATTTGTATAATGCAGGTAACGGCAACGACAATTCAAGCACCAATTATGCTACCCCGGAAAATTTTCGTTCCCCGATGACGGCGATCGCCTCCAGTTATTCCGGCAAGCCCATCATCATGAGTGAATTCTGCACTATGCGCGATACCGTTCAGACAACGGATCTCGTGGGGCTCGCCCGCATCATGCAGATCGGGTTCACCGCCGGCAATCTCGCCGCGTACATCAACTGGGAACTCCTCTGGGGCGGAAAGCAAGGACAGATGATCGGCGTTTGCCCTGGAAACGGCTGGGGTTCCACATGCACGGCAGCCGAATTCACAATCAATCCCGAATACCACGCCATGCGCCACTATTCGAAGTTCGTCGGCCCCGGCTGGACGCGCATCGACGCTTCCACGGATGCGGATTCCTCCGAGCTCCAGACAGTCGCCTTCACCAACTCCGCCAAGGATTCCGTGACGCAGATCGTCATCAATTCCAGCACGACTGCGGCGCAGACTCTCACGTACTCCCCTGCGGGTTACGGGCTCATCTACGCGGTACAATCCAACGAAAACGGCAAGAAGAGCCAGCCGCTCACGCTCTCGACAAGCGTCGTCCTCCCCAGGCGTTCCGTGACGACCCTCGTGTTTAAGAAAGGCGCCGCGGCCCCCACGACGACGACGAGCAAAGACGAAACGACGGATTCCACGGCGAGCAGCTCTTCTTCCGGCAATTCCTCCTCCGCGTCAAATCTCGACGATAGCTATGTCATCGCGGATTTCACAACGAACGGACTCGGCACCTGGACTTCCGACGCAGCGACCGCTCCGAGCCTCGTGAACGCTACGCTCGGCGAATACAACACATACGTGAAAGTTCCTTTCGCAAATTGCGATCAGAGTGAAAGTACCTGCGGCTATCAGAATGCGCGCTACACGCTCCCGGACAGCGTCGTTGAAATGGATCTTCTCAAAAACTGCGATTCAATGACAATCATCATGCATGGCATCGACACCGGTTACAGCAACATGAACGTCGGTGCAGTCGGCACCGCCTGGATCGATTACCAGTACGGCATAGGCCTCTCCCTTTCCGACGGCTGGGTGAGCAAAACGGTCAGCCTTGCGAAAGAAGATACACTGACGAACGCTTCCAGGCAGCTCAAGTTCAACAGCGACTACAGCGGAATGTACATCGCGAAGATTTCCGTTTCCGGCTGCGCGACCAGCGCCATCCTCCCATCGCCACGCCTTGCCCGCAACACGGATACACGCGGGCTCAGTTCCGTCTACACGCTCTCCGGCCGCCTCGTCTGGCGCGGAACGCTGAACGATTCCGTCATCCAGGGGAACACGCTCAAGCTCAACGTCAAGAGCGGCGTTTACCTCGTGAAGACCCCGTCGAAGATTTTCAGCGCGGTCAAGCGTTAAACAGGCAAGAACGGATTACATACAAAGAAAGCCCCGAATTTTTCCGGGGCTTTCTTATTCTTACAACACTTTCGATTTTTCGGCACGTGCTTCAATATCACGCACAACGAGGCTCGCGAGCGTCATCCCGAACGTCGCCGTGACCGCGACAAAGCTTCCGAGGGCGGGTTTTCCGCCTTCCTTGGTGATGACGCAATAGCCTTCTCGCGGATGTTCCTCGCTGTAAACCGCAGTGAAATCCCCCGTGAAATTTCGGTTCCGGAGCCCGGTCCGCACCAATCGCCCGAGGGGGCAGCCCGAAGTTTTCCAGATGCTCACCGCGCGCACCAGCGTCGGGTCCAGTTTTCCCGCAGCGCCAAGGCTACAGAAAACGGAGCAACCGCGTTCTTTCGCATACATCAGCAGGTCTATCTTGGAATTCACGGAATCGATGGCGTCGATGACATAATCGAAATTTGCCCAGTCAAATTCCGTGCGTGAATCCTGCGTATAAAGTTTCGCCACGGGATGAATGGTAACGCCGCCACGGATTTCACTCAAACGCAGCGCGAGAGCATTGACCTTGAACTCACCCACCGTCGATTCCAGCGCAGGGAGCTGCCGGTTGATGTTCGAAAGCGCGACCCGGTCGGAGTCCACAAGCGTAATTTCGTTGATACCGCTCCGCACCAATGCCTCCGCGCACCAGCTCCCGACTCCGCCCACGCCGAACACGGCGACTTTCGCCATGCGCAGACGCGCGAGCGTATCCGGAGAGAACAAAATTGAAAGGCGTTGCAGCGGAGAATCTTCCATGGCGCAGATAATAGATAAAAAGCGGCACCGGCGTCAAAGCCATTCCGGGAAACGGTAACTACATTTTGCGCGGAAATCATTCCGGAGGATTCCATGCGCATCGCTATTTTTCAGCACGTCCCTTTTGAAACCGAAGGATCCATCGCGGACACGCTCCGCCGTATGCAAAGACCGTTCGAGCACATTCCCCTTTTTGACGGCGCAAGTATTCCAGCCTCGGAAGACATCGACTTCGCCGTATTCATGGGGGGCCCGATGAGCGTGAACGATGAAAAGGAATACCCGTGGCTCGCCGCGGAAAAGGAATTCGCGCGCGAATACATACAGAAAGGCAAGCCCGCGCTCGGAATATGCCTCGGCGCGCAGATCATGGCAAGCGCCCTCGGAGCGCAGATATTCAAAAATCCGCGCGGCAAGGAAATCGGCTGGCATCCGGTATCCGGAAAAATTCCGGGATTTCCGATGAGTTTCATGGCTTTCCACTGGCACGGTGAGACGTTCAACCTGCCCCAGGGCGCGGAACGCATCGCGGAAAGCGCCGCCTGCAAGAATCAGGCGTTTCGTTACAAAAACGCGATCGGGCTCCAGTTCCACCTCGAGACGACGGAAGAGTCCATGCAGAGCCTTATCCGGAACTGTGAAGCAGAGCTCGGCGAAAAGGACCCGTACATACAAAGTAAAAGAGTTATCCTGGAACATGCACCGAAATACATTCCGCAAGGGAACGCCTTGATGGACAGGCTTCTCATTTCGCTTTTGCCCGCGCGTCATTGCATATAGGCTTACGAAAGAATACGATGCTGATTTCCCCACCCCGCAGCTCTTACGGAGTCCAATGCAGGTATAGCCCCGCGATGCCTGCAATACGTCAGAGTCTTTCATCATAGCGGGCTGTCCGCCCTGATCGCATTAGCGGATACGACAACCTCGGAATAGGAACATACCGATAATAGATACAGGAATCGGCATCACCCCACGAAAAGAGCGGTATTCAGACATCAAAAGAGCCTCCGGCAAGCGCCGGGGGCTCTTCTGTAAAATGTCCGTTCTTTGTTTTAACGGACGCACACAGCCCGGGTCAAGGCGCCGATGCGCACAAAGTATGCGCCCGCGCCCGGGAGCGCAAGCGTGAACTCCGCGTTCTGAACGACACCGCAGGAAAGCACGCGGCCCTGAGCATCCATCACCGCATAGCGGGAATTCACTGCGGCATTCTGGACATTCAGCGTACGGCCCGTGACCGAGAGCGCGAAATGCGGAACCGCGGAAGCGGCGACGATGGTCGGCGGTTCGCTCGAACTGGACTTCGCTTCGGAGCTGCTCGACTTCGCCGCACTCGAAGAACTCTTCGCTTCGGAGGAACTCGAAGACGCCACACTGCTGGAGCTCAGCTTCGTCGCGCTGAAGGTCGCCGTATAAGTCGCAGAGCCGGTGACCGCCGTAACCGTCGGAGTCCAACCATTGAACTTATATGTATAAGTCGCATCCGCGGCCTGTACAGGAGTCGCACCCGTGTAGCTTGGAATCGTGCCATAAGCGACGGAACCCGTCTGGAGCGTCGTCGTTCCATTCTTGAAGGCTACCGTGTAGCTGTTGAGCGTGCTGTCGAATACTGCCATATAAGTCGCGGCTCCGGTCACTGCGGCAACTGCC
>JBAYFD010000104.1:0-6528 GCA_041667365.1 Fibrobacteraceae bacterium
CCGCTACTTAATTTTTCCGCAGATGGGGCAGAGCGCCGGGTCGTGCCCGAGCGCCTTGCAGTGTTCCCGCCCGAAGTAGATGATCTGCAGGTGGCGCTTTCCCCAGTCCTTTTCAGGGAATATTTTTTTCAGATCACGTTCCGTTTTTTCGACACTCGTTCCGTCGCTCAGTCCCCAGCGCGCGGCGAGGCGGTGAATGTGCGTATCCACCGGGAAAGCGGGGACGTGGAACGCCTGCACCATAAGGACGCTCGCGGTCTTGTGCCCGATGCCGGGGAGGCTTTCCAGCTCTTCGAATGTGTGCGGAACTTCGCCGCCGAATTTATCTACAATGATTTTCGAAAGCTCGACGATGTGCTTGCTCTTGGCCGGGGCGAGCCCGCAGGGGCGCACGATTTCTTCCACTTTTTTCTGCGGAATTCCGCACATCTTCTGCGGAGTGTCCGCGAGTGCAAAGAGATGCGGCGTCACCAGGTTCACGCGCTTGTCCGTGCACTGCGCGCTCAGAAGAACGGAGACGAGGAGCGTGTAGTTGCTTTTGAAATGGAGGGGAATGGCCGGGTCGGGGTAGAGCTCATCCAACACACGCGAAATTATTTCCACGCGCTTCGCCTTTGAAAGCTTCATCCCTGTTTTGCCCCGGCTGCGGAATTCGTTCCGTCTTTCTTGGAAACGTCCTGCATAAAATCCTGCTGCATGCGGAGGCTCGGCATCTCGTCTTCGGGGCGGCCTACGCGCACTGCGGGGACGCCTGCGAACGTCGTATGCGGGGGAACGTCGTCGAGCACCACCGCGCCCGCGCCAATCTTCGCGCCGCGTCCGATGTGGATGTTGCCGAGGAGCTGGGCGTGTGCGCCGAGCATGACGCCGTCGCCGATTTTCGGATGGCGGTCGCCTGTT
Source organism: Fibrobacteraceae bacterium (assembly GCA_041667365.1). GTDB lineage: Bacteria > Fibrobacterota > Fibrobacteria > Fibrobacterales > Fibrobacteraceae > JBAYFD01. Next base: position 901 of record JBAYFD010000104.1, read on the forward strand.
TCGTTGCCCGTGCCGCCGAGTGTCACGCCGTGCAGGAACGATACGTCGTTCCCGACTTTCGCCGTTTCGCCGATGACAATATTTGTCGCATGATCCATCAGGATTCCGTGCCCGATCTTTGCCGCGGGGTGAATGTCCACGCCGAATTTTCGGCTGATGATGCTCTGCAGGAGCTTCGCCGGGAACGGACGGCCTGCGGTCCATAGAATGTGCGCGACGCGGTAAGCCTGGATAGCCTGGAAGCCTTTGAAGAAGAGGAGCGGTTCCAGATAACTCTTGCAGGCGGGGTCGCGGTGCTCCACTGCTTCGAGGTCGAAGATCGCTTCCGAGATGAGCGATGGATATTTCCTGTAGGCGTTCGAGAATAGAAGTTCGAGCTCTGCGCGGCGCATCACTTCGCCCGCGAGCTGGCACGCGAGAGTCACCGAGAGCATGTCCGCGAAAGATGCGCGGGAAAGAATCTGTTCTTCGAGAGTCGTTTTCGCGAGGGGCTCGGTTTTGACGATCGCCTTTGCTTCTTTGTAGAGTTCCTGCTGAATCTGTTCCGGTTGCACGACGCAAACTCCTACTGTTTGATGCCAAATTTAGGAATTGGCGGGAGGAATCCCTGCTCGCGGAGCCCGGAGAGGAGCTTTATGGCGTCGCTTTCTGGAAGCGCGGGGAGGAGCTCCGCGACTTCCGCGGGGATGCGCTTGAGTGGGCGGTATTCCGGGGGGAGCTCCCGCTGCCTGGAAAGTTCCCAGGCGTTCGCGACTTCTTTAAAGAATAGAGTCCACGGAAAAACGTCGCCGGGGCGGAAAAGGAGCGTCGCGGGCTTTTTGCCGTCCCGCATCTCGAGGTAAACGCTGCCGTCTTCGTAGACGCGGCGGACTTTCGCGAGGCGTTTTCCCCCGGCGGTGGCTTGCTGCGCCGGGATTTCAAGAATGAGTTCCGGGAAGCTCGCTGACTTTTGGAATGCGCTCATGATTAAGCCTTGGAAATGAGGCCCGCATCGCGGAGGGCGGGAAAGTTCTTGCGCGCCTTGTGGATTGCGCCGTAGGATAAGTCGGCTTCGAGGATGCCTTCGGAATTTCCGAGTTCTCCGAGGACTTCGCCGGAGGGCCCGAAAATAATGGAGCCGCCGCCGTACGTCTCGTAAGGGTCCTTGCCCGTGCGGTTCACACCGAGCACGTAGCTCTGATTCTCGATCGCGCGCGCGCGGAGGAGCGTTTCCCAGTGTTCAGCGCGCGCGGAAGGCCAGGATGCCTGCACGGTCAATGCCTGAGCGCCTTTCGCGACGGCGTCCCGGAAGCTTTCGGGGAAGCGCAGGTCGTAGCAGAGGAACGGCGCTACGCACAAATTATCGAAGGGGAATACAGTCGTTCCGTCGCCGGCCTTGAAGGTAACCCGTTCGTTTTCAAAAGGATGCAGCTTGCGGAAGCGCGCGACGGGTTCCTTTTTCCCCGGAACGTAAATCCCGGTGAAGTTGAAGAACGCGCCGTCCGCTTTTTCGATGCCGCCGCCTTCGACCGTACTTCCCGTGTCATCGGCGAGCTTCTGCAGAAAGCAGGAAGTTTCCCCGGAGCCGGAAGTCTCGAAACTCTCCGCGAGGGGCTCCGGATTTTCCGTGGCGAACCCCGTGGCGAACATCTCCGGGAGGACGATCAGCCTTTCCCCGGCTTCGGAAACAGCGCCGAGCAGGCGCTTTACGCGCGCAAAGTTCTCCGCCTTGGCTTTCCAGGCGATGTCCATCTGAATGAGGCAGGCTTTTCCCATATCCGTAAGTATAATTTTTTCTATTTTGGTTTCGCTTATGCTCAAACGAATTCTCGCTTGCTTTTGCTTGTTTCAGGGACTTGTGCTCGCTTCGCCGACGCAACTTCTGGGTGTCGTCGTTGAATCGGGGACGGATCATCCGCTGCCTTATGTGACCGTGGATTATAAATCCGGCAAGGAAATCGGAAAGACGGATGCGCAGGGACGCATGGACTTCACCGTGGATTCCCGGAACGCGGAACTCGTGTTTAAGAAGGAAGGCTTCGACAGCCTCTCTGTCTCGCTCGCGGATTTTTCGGACTTGATGGACATCGTCGTGACGCTTTCTCCGAACGTGCGGAACCTCGGGCAGAGCACGGTCGTGGGCGGCGGAGACGTTGCTGTCAGGTGGGAGAACCCTTCGCATGTGAGCGTCCAGAAGCTAGAAGATGTCGCCGGGATGCGCTTCGACATGGTGGATCTCCTGGGGCAGATGGAAGGTGTTTCCGGCCAGCGCGATTTTTCGAATGACATTTATTACGACGGCTCCCGCGCGGAAGAGGTCAGCTATCATCTGGGCATGCTCCGCATTCCGAATATGCGCCACCTGGACGTCGGCTTCCCTGGCAACCTTTCCGTGGTGAATCCCCATATTCTGCAAGGGATGGAAGTTCACGACAATTACGGCGCGGGTCCGCTCGGGCAGGGGCTTGCCGGTTCCGTGCAGTATGAACCCGAAACGCTCACCGGCGAAAATTTCGACTTGCAGCTTGCCGCCGGGACGACCCTCCGCGAAGTGACGGTCGGCGGTCCCTGGCTTTTTTGGAATTCGTTCCGCTTCAGTTTTCGCTACCTCGACCCTTCGATGCTCAAGAACATGGGCGAAAAATTTTTCACGGAATTCCGCAAGCGCGACGCCTCCTGCACGGATTGCTCAGTCGCTTCCTCCGATGCGTTCGACCTCACCTCTTATGATGTGTTCGGGCAGTTCGCGGGTTCCGATTCCATGCGGAACCGCTGGATGATCAACGCTCTTTACAGCCATGACGCTTACGTCATCCGTCAGGATACGACGACTGCGCTTGATGTGTCCAACAGCGTGGACATCATCACGGGCAAGCGCGATTACGCCGTCGCCGGACTCGATTATTACTCCGCGTTCGGCACGAGCTGGCACGTGGGCATGGTGCACGAGGAAGCGTCCGATACGCTCCGCGACACGACGGGCTTCCGCAAGATCAAAAATTCCGAGGCTTCCACGTTCATCGACGGTTACAGCCAGACGCAGACGACTCTCAGCGCGGGCCTCGGCAAAAAATTCCCGGGACACATCCTCGGCTCTGACCTGAGCGGTGAAATCCTTTTCGAATATCATAATTTAGAACGCAAGTGGCCCGATTTCTCGACCACGCAGAAGACGACTCTCAATGCGGAAGTCCTCACGGGCGCGTCCCGTATGGACTGGGTTTCGCAGAAAAACAAGACGTCGCTCGCCGCTGGCGCCGTCGTGGACTTTGACGGCCACGGAAGCCCGATTGCATCCCTGGACGTGGAACATTACCTGAAGTCGAAGGACGAAGGCTGGAGCATTTTCGGGAACGCCGCGTGGCGCGCGGACTGGGCTTCGGAATGGGATGAAGGCGAACTTGTGAGTGCCGTGGAGAGCGGTGCTTCCGCGAAACTCGGAACCGGATACCGTACAAAACGTCTGATGTGGAATGTCCACGGATTCGGACGTTACTATTACAATCCGGAGCTCCCCGTGCCGCAGGCCTATGCGCATTACAAGGAACTTTCCGATGCGGATTATGCGTGGGTGAGCGGAGCTTCCGGAACTCTCGAAGCGCGGACTCTGCATCATTTCGCGCTCGGCACGAATGCGAGTTCCATCTACGGCGAATACAGCCTTGCGGATGGGCGCTCGCTTCCGTGGCAGGCGAATTCCCGCCTGGACATGGTGACGTTCTTCCGCTATTACCCGCGCAAGGATTCGCTTGTCTCCGTGGTGCTTTCGCACCATGCCGCATGGCACCGTCCGCTTTACTACTATGAAATCAAACCGACGAATACCGTGACGGGTGAAACGGGCACGCGCATGATCAAGGATTACGATGACTTCACGAATCTTTATCGTACGGACATCCGCGTGAATCTGGATTTGAAGGGCAATTTTGCGTTCTTCCGCGATGTGCGTTTCTATGTGGAAGCGGATAATATTTTTGCGAACGTGGATTCCGATGCGCTCCGGTTCCTCGGCGGCGGCAATGACCGCCAGCGTTCCCAGGTCACGGACGATTATGATGGCGTTGCGTCCAATGGATACAAACTCATTCCGTTCATGGCGAAGGGAATGGGACTTTACCTGCAATTCGGCGTCGAGGCGAATTTCCGCATTTGACGGAATTCCTCACCGCAGTGAATGAAATTCTGTATTAGTTTGTCTTTAGCGCTCGCCGCATTTATAGCGGCGGGCTTTTGCGGCACCCCGGCGACGGTGTTTTCCCCGGAGCCGCCGGCACATCCGAAGCGCTTCTGCGCGGAATATGCCAAATGGCTCGGCTGGGTTACCGCTTCCAGGGATTATGCGGAAATAACCGATTTTCAGGGTGTTTCGCTAGACTTGCGCTATGCGACTTTCAAGAACGGCAGCGGACACGATCTTTACTGCGGTTCGCACCGTGCATTCCTCAATAAGAATGTCGCGGATAAATTAAAGGTCGCGGTCGCCCTGCTCCGCAAGGAACACCCCGGTTACAGGCTCCGGATCTTTGATGCGGCGCGTCCTTTATATGCGCAGGAAGCCTTGCGTGCGCCGGTGCGCGGAACGCCTTATGCGAATTTTGTCTCGAGCCCTTCGCACGGGAGCGTCCATAACTACGGCTACGCGGTGGATTTGACCATGGAGGATTCCCTGGGGCGCCCCCTCGACATGGGCACGGACTTCGATTCTTTTGAAGCTGCAGCGGGGAGCCGGGGCGAAAAAGCCGCCCTCAAAAGCGGACGGCTCACGGAACTTCAGATTGCGAACCGCCGGATTCTGCGGCGGGCGATGAGGGGCGCTGGATTCATCGCGCTACCTTCTGAATGGTGGCATTTCAATGCTGCGGCGTCTGCTTGGGTCAGGGCAAACTGCGCAAAGACGCCCTTTTGAGGCGGTCATTGCAGGCTATTCCGACGCTTTCGTTTGGAATGGGATCGACGAGGATGAGCTCATTTTCGGGAGTGTCCAGCGCGCGCATATAGGCGTACAGATGTTCCGCGGCTTCCGTCGTATCACCGGTTACAGATAAATTAAGAGTTGGAGGAATTGCCCCTTGCGTGTTTCCGAACGCGATACGTACGGTGTGCACGGGAAGCCTTGCCCCGGCAGGAACCGTCCCATAGTAGAGCGGCACGCGGGGGCGGTAATGCTTGTCCATCATCCCCGGAGCCAGCATCGGCTTTCCGGGGTGGGATGTCGCCTGGTGGAGCGTCACTTCGCCTGCGACTGCGCGGATCATCTCGGGCGTGATGCCACCTGGACGCAGGATGACAGGTTTGCCTCCGGGGAATGCGACGATCGTGCTTTCGACGCCCACACTGCAGGGGCCGCCATCAACGATGCCATCGATGCGATCCTTGAGTTGTTCTGCGACGTGCACTGCGGTCGTGGGACTCACATGCTGGAAAAGGTTCGCGCTAGGGGCCGCCAGGGGAACGCCTGCGAGGTCGATGATTTTCTGCGCGACGGGGTGGCTCGGAAAACGCACTGCGACTGTCGGGAGCGCGCTTGTGGCAAGGTCCGGAATGCAGTCCTTCTTCGGGAGCACGAGCGTCATCGGGCCGGGCCAGTAGGCTTCGGCGAGTTTCCGTGCGGCTTCAGGGACTTCGGTGACGATGTCCGCGAGGCTTCCC
>JBAYFD010000105.1:0-6454 GCA_041667365.1 Fibrobacteraceae bacterium
CGTCGATCCTCAGCAGCAGACCGCTACGGGTTTTGCCCCCCGGACGCAGAATGCGGGTCCGCAGACGGCGTACATTCCTCAGCAGCAGACAGCGTATGCGCAGCAACCGCAGTATATGCCGCAGACAGGCGCTGGCTATGCGCAGAACGAGCCTTGCGTCGTCGAGGAGCCGCATAGCGTCAGAGCATCCTCTGATACTCTTCTCGACGCGAGGATTAACTACGACGTTCCTACATTCCTTCGCAACAACAAGGATGCGTTCTAACTCATAAATCGAATCTCACACAACAACCGGTACCCGGAATTTACCCCCGGGTGCCACCACAACAAAGGGGCTGCCGCGGACTCCCTGCCGCGGCAGTCCTTTTTTATATTGCGTTTATGGCAAAAAATATTCTTATTCTTCTTTCTCACCCGGATTATGAACATTCCGTAGCGAACAGAGCGCTGATCGATGCCGTATCTGACATCCCCGGACTTACTGTGCACCATTTGGAAAAGTCCGGCAGGAACGGAATCTTTGATCTGGACAAGGAAATGGAACTTCTGCGCAGGGCGGACTTCATCGTCTGGCAATTCCCGCTCTATTGGTACAGCTGTCCCGCATCCCTGCGCGACTGGCAGGATCAGGTGCTGAGCCCCGTCGTCTACGGCCCGGATAACTTTCTTAAAGACAAACTTGTACAAATAGCGTTCACCGCCGGCTCGCGTGAATCGGCGTTCCGCGCCGGGGATATCACCGGTTATACGCCCGCGGAGATGCTTCGCCCGCTGCAAATGACGGTGAATGCTTCAGGAATGCGCTACCTGCCGCCGTTCGGCGTTTTCGAGGCGCGGAATATTTCTGCGGATGCTTTGAAAAAAGCAAGTATTATGTATAAAAATTTACTGTTGAAATGACGATTTTAAAACAATTTTGTTGCATTTTGGCTGTCTCTGAAAAACTTGTCTGTGAAAAAAAATAGTTGTATGTTACGCCCCGGAATTCGATCCGAATGGACGGGTTTCTAGAAACAATAAGAAAAAGGAAGTTATTATGTTCGAAAAGACAATCGCTCTTTCGGTCATGATGCTTGCAGCAATGGTGTTTGCCGGTCCCACCTCCACAAAAGCCGACCCTATGACAAAAGCACCCGCCAAGACAAGCGTCAAGGCCCCCAAGGCCAAGGCTGAAGCAGTCAAGACGGATACTGTGTTCGTTGATCTCCAGACCGTGATGGGCACTGAGCAGGGCAAGGCTCTCAAGGGTGCTGCCTTCTATATGAAGGGTGATACTCATGCGGATGTTGCGAAGAAAGTCGGCAAGGCTCAGGTTTCCGAAAAGGTGAAGAACGCCGCGGATTCCAATGCTTCCTGCGAAGCTGCCGTCGTGAAAGCTCTCGCTTCGATGCAGAAGAAGGCCAAGAAGGCTGACGCTGTCATCGACGTGGAAAGCATGAACGGCAAGAAGGCAGTCGAAGGCTCGAAGTTCGAATGCTTCGTCGGCCCGAAGACCACGACCGTCTCCGTCTCTGGAACGATGGTGACCTTCAAGAAATAAATCAATTTAGTTTATACGAAGCGACGGAACCGATTCCGCCGCTTTTCGTTTTTAAAGCATAAAAAAAAGCCTCCCGGCAGGGGAGGCTTCCGCATGAATACAGAACTTATTTCGATACGTTGAAGAGGTAGTACATGATGTCGCCGTCCTGCACTACATAGTCCTTGCCTTCGGTGCGGACGAGGCCCGCTTCCTTCGCCGCGTTCCAGCTTCCCTTTTTGCGGAAGTCCTCGAACGAAAGCGTTTCGGCGCGGATGAATCCCTTTTCGAAGTCCGTGTGGATGACGCCTGCGCAGGCGGGCGCCTTCCAGCCGGCGTGGAACGTCCAGGCGCGGCATTCTTTTTCGCCGGCGGTGAAGAACGTGCGGAGTCCGAGAATCTCGTAGCCTTTGCGGACGACGCTGTCGAGTCCGGATTCCTTGAGCCCGAGGTCCTTGAGGAACTGCGCCTTGTCGGCGGGTTCCATCGCGGAAAGTTCTTCTTCGATCTTGCCGCTGATGACGACGACGGAGGTGTTGTGCTTCGCGGCGTAGCCTTTGAGCGCGTCCACGTAGGCGTTGCCTTTGAGCATGTCCTCTTCCTTGACGTTCGCGCAGTAGAAGAGCGGCTTCGCGGTGAGGAGCGCGAGATCCTTGAGGATAGAGTCCATTTCATCGGATGTGCCGATGAGCTTGCGCGCGGGCGTTCCTGCGGAGAGAGCTTCCTTCAGTTTTTCCCCGGCTTCGACGAACGCTTTGGCATCCACGTTACCGGTGCGGGCGGCTTTGTTGTCGTTTGCAATGCGCTTTTCGACGGATTCGAGATCCTTGAGGATGAGTTCCGTCTCGATGACTTCCACGTCGCGGAGCGGATCCACGGAACCGTCCACGTGGACGATGTTCTCGTCGTCGAAGCAGCGCACGACTTCCATGATGGCTTCGCATTCGCGGATATGGGTGAGGAACTGGTTGCCGAGGCCTTCGCCCTTGCTCGCGCCCTTGACGAGACCCGCGATGTCCACGAATTCCGTGACGGTCGGGACGGTCGACTTCGGGTTGTAAACCTTGACGAGTTCATCGAGGCGGGAATCCGGGACGTTCACCATGCCGACGTTCGGTTCGATGGTGCAGAAGGGATAATTCGCCGCTTCCGCGCCCGCATTGGTGATTGCATTGAAAATAGTGCTCTTGCCTACGTTCGGGAGGCCTACGATACCGCATTTGAAGCCCATAAATTCTCCGAGAAGAATGGTTGAACGGGCGTAAAATTAGCATTTTATTGCAGATGAAACTTTTCGGGACACTCACGGCGTGCGCCGCTTTCGTTTTTCTCGTTTCTTGCGCGGGTTCGCAAGGGAAGTCCTCCGCGGATCCGCAGGGCGATTCGGGCTGCGCGGAGTGCGGGGAACAGGGAGAGATAGAACTTGACGTGACTTCTGAAAAGGCGTACCGGGAATGGAATCCGCAGGCGTATGCCCGGTTCGATTCCGCTTCGACGCTCGGTTCGTTCGCCTCGCTTTCCGTGGAGGCGGACGCACCGGAAAACTGCCGCATCTGCCACAGCTTCAGCCCGGACGGCGTGGACTTCGACCTCGCGCATTACGAAGATTCCCTGCTCGCCGCGGCGTTCCCGAAAATGCACCGGTTCCCGATGCTTGCGGGTTCCCGCGTCCCGGAGGAAGACTCCCTCTTTTTTAATTCGTTTGTGCGTAACGTTCAGAACGCCGTGTTCGCAGACGGCAAGAAACTTTCCGATCTTTCACCGTGGAAAGATGCCGGCGCCACCGAGGCCGCTTATGCGCGCCCCGTGCCCGATTCCCTGAAAAAGATGCTCCGCACGGTTTCCCTGCGCTACAACGTCCGCTACGTTTCCATGCCGGTGCGCATCCGCGTGCGGATGTTCCCCAAGGCGGGCCGGAGCGGGGGATTCTCATGGGAGAGCCTGTGGACCTTGTGGGACGCGCGCTATGGGGAACTGCTGTTCCTTGATTATCAGGTGCTCTCTGCGGAAACGACGTCGCGCATCGCCCCGGAACGCGACTGGGCTTCTCCTTTTGCGGTCCGCCTCGGCGCCGCATTGCGCAAAAACCCGTCTTCGGTTGAAAATCACTGATTCCGTACGCCTTTAACTATATTTGCGGGCTATGAATACGCCTTTTTATGTTTTTATGCGACTCCTCCCGAAGTGCGCGGCTTCCCGTGCCTTCGGATTCCTGGTCCGCCTCCGCGTGCCGTTCCTGAGCGCGAAAGCCCGCGATATTTTCGCGGAGCATTACAGGCTCAATATGGACGAAGCGGAAAAGCCGCTTTCCGCATATCCGGACATCGGCTCGCTTTTCATCCGTCGCCTCAAACCCGGTGCGCGCCCTGTCGCCGCTTCGGAAATTGTGAGCCCTGTGGACGGGCACCTTTCGCAGACCGGAATTTTTGATTCTCCGGCGCAGGAAATGATCCAGGCGAAAGGAAAGACTTATTCGCTGTCGTCCCTCCTCCGCGATCCCGTGCTTGCAGAAAAATTCATCGGCGGCGCGTGGGCGACGATCTATCTCGCCCCGTTCAACTACCACCGTATACATACCCCGGCGGACGGTTCCGTGATTTCCGCGGGCTACTGCCCCGGTACGCTCTGGCCCGTGAACGCGGGCAGCGTGGAACGCGTGGAAGGTCTTTTCGCCATCAATGAGCGCCTCACGACGCGCCTCAGGCTCGCGCAGGGCGGGGAAGCGCTCGTGGTGAAGGTCGGAGCCACGAACGTGGGCCGCATCGCTGTCTCTTACACGGATTCCCTTGTGACGAACATAGGGAAGCTCCCGCGGAACAGAGCCCGCATGGACTGGGCTCCGGAACGCCCTATTCCGCTTAAAAAGGGAGAAGAACTCGGGCGCTTCGAAATGGGCAGCACCGTCATTCTCGTCGTGGATTCCTCCGTGCTCGCGCGGAATCCGGGTCTCTTCAAGTCCGCGCTCGGCAAGGACGTCCGCGTGGGCGAGGCTCTGTAAGGCAGGTTCCGGGTTGCTGTGGGTAAAGGAAAACGCGGATGTCGTTTCCGCGACGCAAGGTTTCATCCGGATTTTCGGATCCGTGCAGGATCCCGTCGTCGAAGTGTCGCGCAATGCCGCGGATGATAACGCCCGCATCGCCTGGGTTCTTTTCGGAAGTGCGCTCTTTCAGAAAATTTCGTTCCCGGCGTTCCGCAAGGTCTTTTCCGCGATTTTTGACGCGTACCCCGGCGAGCGTCTCTGGAATTTTCCGCTCCCGGCGGAAACGGCGCTGCTGCGCGTGGCGAAGGCAGAACTCGGGCGCATCGCCTGGGACAACTTGGAACAGCTCCCCGGAATTTTCTGGAGCACGGGTTCCTTTGTGCGCCATCACGGACCTCTCGCGGACTGGCTGAAGCAGCATACCGTGCGCGAACTCTGGCGCGACCTCGGCGAAATTCATTTCATGGGCAAAAAGGCACACCGCCCCAAGGCTGTCCACACGCTTCTCCGCTTGCTCGCTCCCGCCCCGGTGGGACTCGGACTTGCCTGTGCGCCTTCCGCGGATGCGCTTCCGCTTCCGCTCACGATGGGGGCGCGCCGCTGGATAGGCTTTGTCGGCCCGGGCAAGGACCTCCATTATTCGACGATGGACGAATCCGCGAAACTCAGGCTCGGACTTTCGCTCTACCCGGAACTTTGCCGGGAAACTCCGGCGCTTGCCGCGCACGGGTTGCAGTTTTTCCTTGAGGACGGCTCCTCGGATTTTCTTTGCAGGGAATATACGGAAACTTGCGTGAAATGTCCGCTTTCCCCTTTCTGCTGCAAATCAAAGGCTGAAACGTATGAAACGAAATTTTAAATTATTCCTGGTTTTTGCCTTGCTTCTTATTAGTTTGTGCGTAACAGCCTGCCGCGAGGAAAAAAGCCTTGCCGTGTTAGACCTCTCTAATTTCCAGTATTGCGGACACGCTCCCGCCGTCGCGTTCCATTCACAGAAGATCGTGGGCGAATTCGCCGAAAACGCGCAGGTGCTCAAGGATTACTCTTACCGGAACATGGCGTATATGCTTTATGTGACGGCTCCCGGGGATTCTCTTCACGTGACGGTCCTTGAATTTGACAATGACGCTTTTGCGCTGGGCTTCTTTTTGAACAGCGGTCTTTTTCACGAGAAGGTTCCTGTCGTCAAAGGCGATGTGATGGAAGAATCTCTCCGCGCGGGGCGCCGGCTTTTTATTTTCCGGCACAGCCGCCTCAGAGTGTCGGCCCGTGGGCTTCTTGAAAAGTACGTGCGGAATTTCCCCGGATACCGTGCCGGGCTTCCTCAGGAATTTTTGAGCCTGCCGTTCCGTGACCGCATTCCGGGCGGAACGTCCATACAGACGCGGATTTTTCACGGCGTTCCTGTTACTTTCCCCTTGCTTGTGCAACGTTATGCGCAAGACGGCGTGGACTGGAACGTTTCTCGCTCGTGGAATGTCGTTCCGGAAAGCGCATACCGTTCCTGGGTTTCCGGGTTATCTTCCGCGGGCAAGGTGATTTCGTCTTCAAAGACGGATGTCCTTTTTAATGCCGGCGCCGGCGAACCTGCGCTCGCAACCCGCCTCCCGGGCGGTCGTATCGTCTGCGTATGGGGCGCGCTGGACTGGAAAGCGCTCCGTTCCCGTTTCGAGGAAGCGAAGAAGTCCGTATATGACGCGCAGTTCTGAAATACAAGCGTATCACCTGAATTTTCCAAAGGCATACATTCCATGGCGGCGTGAGGGAGCCCGTTGTTGTAGTAATGGGTCCGTCCTCATCTTTCCGGGCGTTCCCGGACTAGGCGAATTGCCGCCGCGGAGGGCGCGGGTCCAACGATGGTTAGGCTCTCTTCCATTGCAATGCGATGGACCGCTTCCCTAATATGTAATCATCGAAAATCACTTCCGCAGGCCCGGACGACATCCCGAAACAAA
>JBAYFD010000106.1:0-6449 GCA_041667365.1 Fibrobacteraceae bacterium
GACATCGCGCAGCCCGTGCAGGAAACGAGGAAAAAGAAAATCGCGAAAAATGCGAAGAAAAGGCGGAAACGGATTTTCATGGTGGAAAAAGTAGAAAAAGATAGAGGAAGAGCGGTTCTTAAATTATGTCCGATAATGGGCATTATGTAAACTTGAATCATTTTTGTCCAAGTTGCGGTGAAGCGCTAACGGTTCAAGCCATTCGGTGCGTCGCCATAAGAGATATCATCCGACTCAACATAACGGTCATCTGAATCTATGGTATTCCACGCGCCAAGCCTGCTGGGCATTTTCCTGATTCGGTCAGCCTTAACCTTGGCTGCCGATTCTTGGCAGACTTTGGTTACCGTGTCAGAATTGCTGTCGACGGGATTTTTCGCATCGTTTCCCATACTTTTCAATGTAGTAAAAAGAAGGTCTCACAAAAGGAGCGTAATTGACCTACGCGTTCATTCTTTATAATTTTTGGAGCGCAAAGAGGCGTTTTATGGCAGAAAAAATCAAAAAAACGAATGCGGCGCGACTGCTTGACCAGAAACATATCGTTTACGGACTCATCCCGTACGAAGTGAGCGAAATCGAACTCGGCGCGGAGCACGTCGCGGAGATGCTCAAGGAGCCGATCGAGCGCGTATTCAAGACGATTCTCTTGCGCGGCGATAAAAACGGGCTCCTTGTGGGCGTCGTTCCCGGCGATAAGGAAATCAATCTGAAAACGATTGCGGCGCTTTCCGCGAACAAAAAAGTCGAGCCGGTGGCGGTGAAGGAACTCCTGCCGCTCACGGGATACATCCGCGGAGGCTGCTCCCCCGTCGGCATGAAAAAGCCGTACCCGGTGTACCTGCACGAGACGGCGATGAACTTCGACTACATCTTCGTGAGTGCCGGACAGCGTGGTCTGCAACTGAAAATTGCGCCGAAGGATCTGGTGCTTGCCGTAGATGCGAAAGTCGCGTCACTGATTTGACCGATTTTAAAGAAGATGCCGGAGGGCGATGGCGGAGAGGCCGTCGAAATATTCTTTTTGCGTGTCCGGGCGGAAAATGAAGCGCGGACTTTTTTTGCGCTGAAGGGAGCGTTCCACGGCTGCGGACAGTTTCTGAGGCGAAAGCTCGCCGGCGAGATTTCCTGTGAAAACGATGACCGCCGGGTCGAGATACACGATCGTCGTGACGACGATCCGCACGAGCATCGGGAACGAAGACTTCAGGGACGAGAACAACTTTGTCTGTTCCTTGACCGAATAGCCGAAGGGCAGGCGGGATAGCTCCCCTGCCAGATTTGAGCTGCCCCGGAGGATATTGCCGTCCACGAGGAACCCGGCGCCGGGAGGATTTCCTTTGGGAAAAAAGAGGATCGTGACATTCTTTTCATTCTGATTCTCGCGAGAAAAGCCGAGGGCGATCGCGTTCATGTCGTTTTCAAGATATACCGGGATTCCAAGGGCGGATGACATTTCCGCAGTGACGTTCACGCCGTCGAACGCGCTGATGTCACTGAATTCGACTGCGCCGTCTCCGACGCAGCCCTGGATGCCGACGATGACAGCCCTCACGAGCGGATATTTCTGAATCCATTTCTGCGCTTTTCTGATGAGGCAGGGCACATCTAAATTCTGTCTTTCCTCGACGGCGGTTTCGTAATCCGTGCCGAGGACGTCCGTGACGCGCGAATGGAGCGTTTCCCGCCCCGCTTCGGAAAGCGTGTACATACAAATGAACATATTGGCACGGGGAGCGTAGCGATAGACCTGCGCAGGGCGGCCGCCGCAGGAAGGGCGGGCTTCCCCGCTTTCCGTGACCGTTCCTGAAGATACGAGTTCGTTCAGAATCGTGCCGCAAGTCACCGTGGTGAGGCCTGTGCTCGCGGCGATTTCCGCTTTGGTCGCCTCACCAAGTTCCAGGAGCGAGCGCTTGACTTTGCCGATATTCGTCTGTTTTAAAAAGGATGCGTTTGGCATAACAGAAAGATAATCAGGAAAAGCATGCGGATGATACCCCGATTTTCTGTATTTTTCCATACAACAAAACTGTATTTTCGCCCTTAAAATAAAATCCGTTTTTGTCCCGACCTTTACAACTGCCGAAATTTGAAAGATTTACGCTTTTTAAAGAAATAAAGCACCCCCACTTTTGAAAACACTTTATAAAAGTCTTTTCAAAATAGTGATCCGAATCGGAAGCTGTTTCCGGGAAGCCATGGAAAATAAAGGGATCACAGCCTTGGCACGGTTGTTGCAGATAGCGAAGAGACAATCAATAACAAAGAGGTTCGTATGAAATTTTCCACACTCGCCGCGCTTGCGGCAATGACTCTCGCCGGAACCGCTTATTCTGCGGAACCGGTCCTCAAGATCGCCTACAGCGACTGGCCTGGCTGGACCGCATGGGAAATTGCGGATAAGAAAGGCTTCTTCGACAAGGAAGGCGTGAAGGTGAAGCTCGTCTGGTTCGATTACGGGCCGTCGATGGATGCTTTCGCAGCAAAGAAGGTGGATGCCGTGGGCGTCGCGAACGGAGACGCGATGGTACTGAACGCGACCGGTGCGCGCAACGTCACCATTCTCATCAATGACTACAGCAACGGCAACGACAAGATCGTGGCCCGCCCGGGAATCAATTCCGTGAAGGAACTGAAAGGGAAAAAGGTCGGCGTCGAAATCGGCTGCCTTTCGCACGCGCTTCTGCTGAACGCCCTCGAAAAGAACGGGATGAAGGAATCCGACGTGAAACTCGTGAATATGCCCACGCACGAAGCCGTGCAGACGCTTGAAAGCGGGGACGTGGACGCTGTCGTCGCCTGGGTGCCGCATTCCGTAAACGCCTTGGAAGCCGTAAAGGGGTCCAAAATGATCTATTCGAGTGCGAACGAGCCCGGCATCATTTACGATGTGCTCGCCGTCTCTCAGGAAAGCCTGATGAAAAACAAGGCGGAATGGAAGAAAGTCATCGCGGCATGGTATGATGTGATCGCCTATCTGAACGATCCGGAAAATCATGACGAAGCGGTAAAAATTCTTGCGGCGCGCGTCGGAATTCCGGCAAAGAAATATGCCGGATTCATGGGCGGGACCAAGTTCCTGAAGGCTTCCGAAGCGATGAACGCATTTAAGAAAGGCGACGGCTACAGCTCCATTTACGGATCGAGCAAGCACGTGGACAATTTCTTCGTCGCGAATAAAATTTACGAGAAGCACGTGGACGTGAACCGCTATCTGATGCCGTCGTTCACTGAAGAATATCTGAAGACCCACACGAAGTAATCCTTAACGGAGTGCAGACAATGAGTTTCATCGGCATCCATAAGCCGCTTTCACGGAAGGTGAAGATCGCAGCGACGCTGCTGTCGTTCATCCTGCCCCTTGCACTTTGGTGCACTGTGAGCTATGTGCCTTTCGTGTATCATCCGCTCGTGGAAGTGACGGATGCCGGGGGAAGCATGCTCTGCGTCCCGGGCGATGAGATAGAACGTTCTGTTTTCAATGAAGAAAACGCATCCCTGAAGGCGGAAGGCTCCGCTGCGATGAAAGGAAAGCGCGTGAACCCGGTGTACCTGCCTGCGCCGCATGAGGTGGCGAAGGCGCTGGTGACCTCGTTCCGCACACCTCCGAAACGCGATGGCGACGTCTGGTTCCATGAAAGTCTGCTGCATTCGATAAAGATCGTGTTCCTCGGATTTTTCATTTCGATGCTGCTCGGGCTCCCGCTCGGAATCCTGTGCGGTTCCGTGCCGTTCTTCGAAAGACTGATCGAACCGTTCATCGAATTCTTCCGCTACTTCCCCGCCCCTGTTTTCGGAGCGCTTATGGTGGCTATTCTGGGAATCAACGACGCGCCGAAGGTCGCGATTATTTTCATCGGCACGTTCTTCCAGATGCTGCCGATGACGGCGGCAACTACGCGGCGTGCCGAAACGGCTCTCGTGGAAGCCGCGGAAACGCTGGGGGCCTCGCAGAAGCGGGTTCTCTGGCATGTCATCATTCCGAATGTCGCGCCGAGCCTTTTCAAGGACATGCGCATTCTGCTTGGATGGGCGTGGACGTACTTGATCGTCGCGGAAGTCGTGGGCACGAGCAGCGGTATAACCTGGTTCATCAATCAGCAGGCGAAGTACCGCGTGTTCGAGAACGTCTATGCGGCGATCGTGATTCTCGGATGCATCGGGCTTCTTTGCGATGCGTTCCTCGCCTGGCTCGGGCGGCAGATTTTCGCTTGGCAGGATGGCAGCACGAGCTCTCTCGGCAAGGTGAAGCGCGAGCTGTGCAGTCCTTCGAATTATGTGTTCAGCTTCCGGCTCACCCCGGAAGAAAAGAAGTTAAAGGAAGCGAACAATGGAAAACTCTGACATCATTCTCGAAGCCCGCGGAATAGTCAAGGATTTCAGGGAATCCGACGGACGCTTTCGACGCGTTCTGGACGGGATTTCCTTCAGTGTCCGCGAACACGAGTTTCTTTCGATCATCGGGCCCTCGGGCTGCGGAAAGTCCACGCTGATCCGGATCGCCGCTGGCCTTGAAACGGCGAGCGCGGGCGAATTCCGGCTTGATGGCAAAGTCGTAAAGGGCACGGATGCGGAACGCGGAATGGTGTTCCAGAAGTACACGCTTTTCCCGTGGCTTTCCGTGAAAAAGAACGTGATGTTCGGGCTGGAATCCATCGGGCACGGCGGTGACGAAGCGGAAGAAGCGGCACTGGAATGGCTGCAGATCGTGGGCCTCGGGAAGTATGCGGAATATTATCCGGGTCAGCTTTCTGGAGGAATGCAGCAGCGGGTCGCCATCGCCCGCGCGCTCGCGCCGCAGCCGAGAGTTCTTCTGATGGACGAGCCGTTCGGAGCGCTGGATGCACAGACGCGGTCCCAGATGCAGAGCTACCTGCTCGAAGTCTGGAAGAACATCGACATCACGATTCTCTTCGTGACGCACGACTTGGACGAAGCGGTGTTCCTTTCCGACCGGATTCTTGCCCTGCAGGCGAATCCGGGGAAGGTGCGCGAAGACGTGGCTGTGCATGTACCGCGGCCGCGGACGGGCGAAAGCCTGTTCCTGCCGGAATTCATCGGGACGCGGAAACACATCGAGGAGCTCATCCACCCGGCGGATGCGCCCGCGGAAAAAGAGACATTCAATATCATCAACCTTAAGAAAAGGAAATGAGGTAAAGATATGACGGATATTTCAAAGGACATTCTCTGCGAACAAATTATAGAAGGCGGCTGGAACTATTCCCGGATCGTGCGGCGCGGACAGAGCCTGCGGCTCATCGACGTCGATGGCGGGGCGAACGCTTCCGCGATGTTCTTCAATGCGAAAAATTTTTCGGAACGGTTCAATCTGGGCGATACGCTCAAGATCCAGCATGTGTGCCGCATCGCGGAACATTGCTGCATCTACTCCGACATGGGGCGCATCCTGATAAGCATCCCGGAAGACACCTGCGGCTGGCATGATCCGCTCTGCGGCTGTACGCACGCTTCACTTATCAAGGAACGCTTCGGCGTCAAGGATTATCAGGAAGCACACAACGATTTTTACCGCAACGGCTACGATTCACTGCTCGTGGAACTCGGAAAGCACGGCATGACCAAGCGCGATTTTACGGAACTTGTGAATTTCTTTTCAAAGGTCGTCGTCGATGACAAAGGAAAGATGACGTTCGTCCCCGGGAACTCCAGGGCCGGGGATTACGTGGATTTGCGTGCAGAAATGGATACGCTCGTCGTGATTGATACGGGAATGCACCCGCTGAACCCCGCGGCGGAATACCCGCGGAAAAAGGTGAAAGCCGTTCTTTACAGGAACGCTCTTTCCGAAAAGAACGATCCGTGCTTCACCTGGTGCCCGGAAAACGGTCGCGGCTTTGATTCCACTGCACTTTATAACCTGTGAGGATACATTTTATGGTCACTTCTTATCTTGAAAGTCCGCTGAAAGAAGGTACCGCCCGTTATTCCGAAACGGTCCGCGCGGGTGACGGCTGGCTGCATATCGTGAAAAAGGGACAGACGCTGCGCATCGTGGATGTGGGCGGGAACCAGTCCGCGGATACTTTGTTCTACAATGCGGATGATATTTCCGAGCGCTACAGCGTGCAGCAGACGCTGCAACGGCAGCGGAACGCGCTCATCGGGCTTGGAAGCGTTCTGTATTCGAACGATGACCGCCCGCTCCTCACCGTCACCGCGGACACCTGCGGTGATCACGATACGCTCGGAAGCGCCTGCTCCTGCGAAAGCAACATGATCCGCTACAGCTTCGATAAGCGCTATATGCACGCCTGCCGGGAGACTTTTCTAAAGACGATCCTCGCTACGCCGGACATGGACAAGCGCGATCAGGCGAATAACCTGAATCTGTTCATGTACGTCCCGCTCGATTCCAAAGGCAACCTGAATTTCGCGGACGGAATTTCAGGACCGGGGAAATACATCGAGTTCCGCGCGGAGATGAA
>JBAYFD010000107.1:0-6448 GCA_041667365.1 Fibrobacteraceae bacterium
ACATGGAAGCGCCCGCCGAGCGGATAGGCGAAGGCATGGATGGCCGTCACGCTGGAATTGTTGAAGGCGAGGCCGGCGAGGAGACTCGCCTGAAGCATCGCTTCGCGCGCTTCCAGATTTCCGGGATGCAGAATGACTTCCGGCAGATTCTTCGCGATGAGCGGAAGCGCCGCGAGCGCCATGGCGTCGCTGTAGAGATTCCTCTTTTTGGAAAGATAAGCCTCGCTTGCATGGCACAGAGCGTCCATACCCGTCGCCGCCGTCGTTCCGGGAGGAAGTGCGAGCGTGAGCTCCGGAAGAAGCCCCGCGAAAAGAGGCACCAGCCGGTTCGAAAGCACCGCTTTCTTGATGCCGTCACTCACATCGGTCAGCACGGCCACGTTCGTGACCTCGCTTCCCGTGCCCGCTGTGGTCGGAAAACACGCGAGCGGCACCGGAGCGTTATCGAAGCGATCTGCGCCCACCATCTTTTCGACGGGAATGTCGTTAGTGAGCGAAGCCGCCACGATCTTGGAAGTATCCAGAGGACTTCCGCCGCCGACGCCGATCACCGCCTGGGCGCCCGCACTCTTTGCAAAGCTGCAGGCATCCGAAGCCCCGTCAAAGGTCGGGTCCGCCTGCGTTCCATCATAGACGGATACTGTGCGGTTCCCGGAAGAAGCGCTCGCGAGGATGTCCTGAAAACCATGAATTTTTCGCACCCGGGGTCCTGTGATAACGGCCACCCGTTCCACTTTGCAGCGTGACAGAAAACGATCCAGCGCATCCAAGGAAGCCTTCCCGGAAACGACTTCGGGCATAGGGGTAAGAATCATTTTTTTTCCTTCATCCTATTTTTTCCGGATCCATCATCCGGCGATCTCTTTCAAAGTGTCTTCAAGGCGATTGAGCATCTCATCCAGAAGAGGATAGGGAATGGTGAGCGCAGGCTCGATGCGGATGGCCTGGGCGTTGTTCAGCGTGCCGCTCGTGAGCACGCGGCGCTTGAAAAGCCCTGCAGCCACTTTATAGCCGATGGCTCCGCTTTCAAAGACCATCCCGATGAGAAGCCCACGGCCGCGGACTTCGCGCAGCACGCCCGGATAGCGATCCTTGAGGACGGCAAGTTTCTTCATCACATACTCGCCCTTTTCCTTCGCCTGCCGGGGGGTGTCCTCCTCGAGCATCGCCTGGGCCGCAGCAAGGCCGGCCGCGCAGGCGATCGGGTTTCCGCCCGTGGTCGTCGTATGGATGAAGGGATTGGGAATCATGCATTCCCAGATCTTCGGGGTGGCGAAGAACGCGCTGCACGCGACGACGCCGCCGCCGAGCGCCTTGCCGAAAGTCATGATGTCGGGAGCGACCTTCCAGAGATCCACGCCGAACATTTCTCCCACGCGCCCGAAGCCCGTCTGGACTTCATCCGCGATCAGAAGCACGCCGTATTCATCGCAGAGCTGCCGGAGTCTCGGCCAGAAATCATCGGGAGGCACAACAGCGCCGGCCTCGCCCTGCACGGGTTCCGCGATCACTGCCGCAATGCCGTTCCCCACCGCCTTCGCCTTGCGGAGCGCGGCTTCAACAGAATCGGCATCACCGAAGGTCGCGAAGTCCACGTTCGAAAGAAGCGGAAGCAGAGGCTCGCGGTATGCGGACTTCCCCATCACGGAAAGGGATCCGAGCGTCTTCCCGTGAAAGCCGTTCAGCATCGCGATGAAGCCGGATTTGCCCGTATAGAGCTTCGCGAGCTTGAGAGCGCCTTCCACGGCTTCCGTGCCGCTGTTAGCAAAAAATCCGCAGGTGATATCGCCCGGGGTGAGCGCTGCGATCACGTGCGCAAGTTCAGCGCGCAGCGGATCCAGCATTTCTTGGCTGTACTGCGGAGAACGCTCGAGCTGAGCCTTCACTGCAGCCACCACTTTCGGGTGACGTATGCCAAGGCTGTAAAGGCCGAAGCCCCCGAGGGCATCGATGAATTCACGACCGAGCACATCCGTGATTACGGATCCCTGCCCGGACCATTCGGTCATGGCAAATTCGCCAGCGATCGTCGCGGACTTTCGGTGTTCCAGGAACCCCCTGTTGATGTGTTCCCGGAAATTGTCCACGGTTTTCGAGATCACCCCCCGGGCAACATCCTCTGACAAAGGCAGAAGCCCCATGACGATGTTATTGATCCATTCCAGTTCCTTTCGGGCAGTCTCTATATCGCGTTTCATGACGATACTCCTTGTGAGTGTAACGATGTATGCGGATCATTTCAGAAGCCCTCCTCCCCTCCGCATTATAGGGAAGAAGGGATTAATTGTGAAAATCGGCGGCACCTGCCTTTTAACGGGTCTTGATGATCTTCCAGAGTTCGGAATAGAGGCGGTTGTCCTTTCCCAGATCCAGAACGGTTTCAAGCGTCTTCATCGTTGCCGCGGTCGGATACACGGCGGGATTGTTCAGATCGCTCTTGTCGATGAACTTCATGGAAGCCGCATTCGGGGTCGCGAAGTGATTGAAGTTGGAAAGCCGCGCGCCCACCTGCGCATCAAGAATGTAACTGATGAACTTGTAAGCGAGCGCCGCGTTCGGAGCCTTGGCCGGAACAGCCATGTTGTCGATCCACCGCACGGAACCCTCCTTCGGGTTCACGAAGCCGAGGTTTTTGTCTTCAGCCATGGCGCGGTAGGCATCCCCGTTGTAAACGAGCGCATACGCGGCACTGCCGCCCGCGACCTTCGCCTTGCCGCCGACGCCGCCCTCGAAGCCAAGGAAGTTCTTGTCCTTCTTCGCCGCAATGAGAAGATCCGCAGCCGCCTTGAGGTCCGTCTTATCCTTCGTATTCATGGACTTGCCAAGATATTTGAGCGCGGTCCCGATCATCTCGCGTTCCGAATCAATGAGGACATACGGACGATGCTTGTCCGTGTGCTTGAAGATCACGGACCAGCTCGGGATGAAATCCGGCGTGAGCTTCTTATTGTACATCAGGCCCACGGTGCCCCACTGATAAGGGATCGTGTACTTGTTCCCGTAATCGTAGGCAGACTTCGTGTATTCCGGCTTCAGATTCTTGAGATTGGGAATCGCGCCATGATCAAGGGGTTTCAGGAGCCCGAGCTTGATCATGCTCGGAACCACGAAATCCGAAGGAATCACTATGTCATACTGGCTTATGCCGCCGGCCTGGAGTTTCCCGATCATTTCCTCATTGGATTCATAGAGATCCGAAATGACCTTGCAGTGATATTTCGCCTCGAAGTTCTTGAGGATCTGCGGGTCTATATATTCGGACCATATATAGAGATGCAGTTCTTCCGTAGCCGCCGCCGCTGTGGCGGCTACGGCGATGATGCACGCGACGAGCGCCGCGCGGAAACGGTTGAAGAAAATTTTATTCATGATTTTGCCTCGGTTTGTTCATTGTGTTTTTCACTACGACGTAAAAGCACCACGACCAGAATGGTAAACACCATGACCAGCGTCGAAAGGGCATGGATTTCAGGGGTGACCCCGCGGTGAACGCTCGCATAGATGAAAATGGGAAGCGTCATGGACTTGGGGCCCGCCGTGAAGAAGCTGATGATGAAATCGTCCAGAGAAAGCGTAAAGGCGAGCATCGCCCCCGCAAGGATTCCCGGCAAAAGAAGCGGAAGGATCACCGTGCGGAAGCTGTAACCGAAACTCGCGTAAAGGTCGAACGCCGCCTCGGAATATTCGTTCCCGATGGCCTCCAAGCGATTTCGCACCGCGAGCGTCACGAAAGCGATTTGGAAAGTCACGTGTCCCACGATCATGGTCGGCATGCCAAGCTCGAAAAGGCCAGTGAGCGAACGGATCACCCCGAAGGCGATCACGAGGGCGACCGCGAAAATGATGTCCGGAGTCACCACCGGCAAATTGATCAGCGGTTCGAAGAAACGCCGCGCCTTCTTGCCCCACGGAGCGGTCTGCAGACCCACCGCGAGCACAGTGCCCACCACCGTGGAAATCAACGTGGAACTCACGGCGAGGATTATCGTGTTCATTGCCGCGCGGAGGACCATGCCGTCATGGAACAGATCCACGTACCAGTGCAGGGTGAAACCGCCCCACTGCATACCGAGACGGGAGGCATTGAAGGAAAACAGCACCACGCACAGAAGCGGAATGTACAGCACCATGAAAAGGAGCACTGCCGTCAGATTGATCAGAGGATGCGTGTGTTTCATGAGCGGCGCTCCTTGTTCGCGCGCGCCTTGCTGTTAAAAAACAGGAGCGTCGCGAGAGTGATCACCATCAGGGCAAGGCTCAGGGAGGCTCCGAAGGGCCAGTCGCGGCTCGTCCCGAACTGTTCCTGAATCAGGTTTCCGATCAGCATGTACTTCGCTCCGCCGAGCATGTCGGGAACGACGAACATCCCCATCGCGGGCACGAGCGTGAGCGTAATGCCCAGAGCCACGGCCGACTTCGTCTGCGGCCAGATCGCATAGCGGAAAGTCCTCCAGAAGCCCGCGCGTAAATCGAAACTCGCCTCGACAAGGCTCCAGTCCAGCTTCTCCACCGCCGTATACAGCGGAAGCGCCACGAAAGGCAGGAAGGATGCCATCATCCCGATATACACCGCGATCATGCTCGGATAAAGCGCCGTCCCGGGATCCACCATCTCGAAGTAAGCGGCGAAACGGGCCGGCGGGAACTGCGGCGCAAGCACGATCAGCCACGCATAAGTCCGGATCACCAGATTCGTCCAGAATGGCACGAGCAGCAGCGCCATCCACATGCCTTTGTTCCGCACAGGTCTCGAAGCGAGGAAAAACGCAAGGGGATAGCTCAGCACGATGCACAAAAACGTAGAGATCGCAGCGACCATCACGCTCCGCCCGAGAATCACCAGATTGTCCGCGGACCAGCCGAAAAGATCGAAACCGACAAGGCGCTTCATGTTGTCGAAAGTGAAAGTCCAGTCTATCCCGCCGTAATCGTTCCGCTGCGCGAAACTCACGATGCCCAAGGAAAGGCACGGAAGCGCAAGGAAAAACGCTATCCACAGCAATCCGGGAAGAATGAACACCAAACCACGCCGATACAGGGCCCGGGGCTTCACCAGTTCGCCATGATAGACAATTTCATTCTCAGTCATGGAGCACCACCCAGGAATCAGGAGAACACGTCCAGTGAATCTCATCGCCGCTCTTGACGGGTATTTCGGCATCGATCTGCATGCGGAGTCCGCCGTCCAGGAGGAGTATCTGATAAGGGCCGCGGTACATCGTCGCATGCACATGGCCCTTCACGCCATCGTCGCAGAGCCGCATGTTTTCGGGGCGAACGGTGATGCAGCCCTTTTCCCAAGGAATCGCGTCCTCCACCGTGAAATCGCCGAGAGCCGAACTTACTTTGTGTTCATCCGTCTTCTCGACCTCGATGAAATTTTCCGTTCCAAGAAAATCCGCGACAAAACGCGTATGGGGCTTGTCGAAAACTTCGCGCACCGGGCCGAACTGACGGATGGCGCCCGATTCCATCACGGCGATCCGGTCCGACACGGCAAGGGCTTCCTGCTGATCGTGAGTCACCATCATGAAAGTCTTCCCGAGCCGTTGCTGCAATTCGCGGAGCTCGATCTGCACCTGTATGCGGAGCTTCGCATCCAGCGCACTCATCGGCTCGTCCAGAAGCAGCACGGAAGGCTCGTTCACCAGAGCCCTCGCTATCGCAACGCGCTGACGTTGCCCGCCGGACATCTGATGAGGGTAGCGATCGTCCATGCCCTGCAGCCGCACCATATCAAGACCGCGGCGGCTCTTTTCGAACGCCTCCGCCTTGGACTTGCCGCGGGCGAGGAGCCCGTACGCAACGTTCTCGAGCACCGTGAGATGGGGGAACAGGGCATAGCTCTGGAACACCGTATTGACAGGCCGTTGATTGGCCGGCAACGAGTGGATATACTGCCCTTCCAGCATGATGATGCCGCTATCGGGTTTCTCGAAGCCGGCGATCAGGCGGAGAAGCGTCGTCTTGCCACATCCGGAAGGTCCAAGCAGAGTCAGGAATTCGCCCTTTTCAGCCTTCAGATCCACATTGTCAATCGCGTGTACTGAACCGAAACTTTTACGCAGGGCGAAAATATTTAGACTCATAATTTTGGACCATCCTTTTTTCCCTGATTACGCAAAGAACATGCCAAGAATAAAAGGCCTTAAAAAGGCAAAAGGGAAGGGGTCTCGTTATTGCTTGTTACAAAAACGTCAAGACAATGAACAAAAATTGTTAAAAACAAAGAGTGAAAAGATTCCAATTCATGACAGGCGATCCGTACAAGATAAAGAGACTCAGGCTTTTGCGAATTCATTCTGGATCCACGCCTTCGAAAAACTCTTGTTTCCACAATAGCCCAGCTTATCGCCTTCGTTAAAATAAGTGACGACCGGCTCGTTATCGGCTATGCACTTGATCTGCGAATAACCGTTTTCTTTCACAATCGTATAAACTTCTTCGG
>JBAYFD010000108.1:0-6434 GCA_041667365.1 Fibrobacteraceae bacterium
CGACGTCACGCGCGCCTTTGAAGTGCAGGACTTCCGCATCATCTCGGACATCCGCAAGGCGGGCAAGGGACTCATCATCCTGCTCAACAAGTGGGACATCCTCCCGGGCAAGAACGAGAAGACTTTCGACCTCCTGATGCGCGATATGCTCAGCCGCGAACCGATGCTTGAATTCGTGCCGATTCTTTCGATCAGCGCGAAGGAAGGACTCCGCGTCCACCGCGTGATCCAGGAAATCAAGACGGTCTATGCGAACTGCCGCCGCGTCCTCGGGCGCGAACGCATCGCCGAGGCATTCGCCGAAATGATCGCGAAGAATCCGGCGCCCTCGCACCAGGGCCGCGCCGTCCGCGTCACCCGCGCATGCCAGATCATGGTCGAACCTCCGGTGATAGACATCGAGACGAACAGACCGGAACTCGTGGAAGAGCCGTACCGGCGCTACCTTCTCAAAAGTTTCTTTGAAGTATTTCAGATGTCCGGGGCTCCGCTCCGCCTGAATTTTGACACTAAACTCACTCTTCGAAAGGATGAAGATCTTGAACAGTTTACTGAGTCTACCGATAGCATACCTGCTGGGATCCCTCCCGTCCGCAATCTGGATGGGAAAGATCGTCAACGGTAAAAGTTACGACATCCGCGATTACGGTTCGAAGAATGCCGGGCTCACGAACGCCTTCCGCGTGCTGGGCTGGAAGCCCGCGCTTCCCGTGGTCGCGGTCGATCTCTGCAAGGGATTTTTCTCGGTCACGATCGCAAAATTGATGAATGACGCTTCCATCGCCGTGGGCGGCGCGGATTATGCGCTCTGGCTTCCGCTCTGCGCCGGGGTCCTCGCTATCCTCGGACACAGTTTCACCTGCTTCGCCGGATTCCGCGGCGGGAAGGGCGTACTTACAGCGTTCGGCGTGTTTCTTGCGATCGCTCCCGTGACGGCGCTTCTTTCCTTCGCCGTGTGGTCGCTTCTGACATTCGCGACAAAGTATGTCTCCGTGGGGAGTCTCGGCGCATGCGCGACCCTCGCCGGTCTTTCCGCCTGGGGCTTTTTCTCCCCTTCCACGTATCCGCACGATCAGATTTCGCTCGGCGTGCTCGTTCTTTCGTGGATTGTCGCCGTGTTCATCGTGGTCAAGCACCGCGCAAACATCGTGCGGCTTATGAACGGCACTGAAAATGGCTTTGGCAGCAAGCGCAAAAAAGTGTAGATTATTGAAAGTCAATCAAGGAAGGCATATACAGTTATGAAAGTTACAGTTCTAGGTACGGGCGGCTGGGGTCTCACTCTCGGCCAGGTTCTTTTCGACAATGGGCATGAAGTCTCTTTTTGGACCTATTCGCAGGATGAAGTCGATCTTCTTTACCGCGAGCACCAGTACAAGGACAAGCTCCCCGGCGTGATTTTTCCGGATGCTTTCAAATATACGACGGACATGAACGCCGCTCTCGAAGGCGCGGAAATGGTTCTCCTCGTGGTCCCGTCGCAGGTGATGGACAAGGTCTCGAAGATGTTCGCGAAGTGGACGCCCAAGGGTAAGAAGCCCGTCGTCGTCTGCGCGACCAAGGGCATTCTTGAAGGGACGCTCCAACGCATGAGCGAAGTGCTCATTGCGAACGTTCCCTGGCTCACCAAGGAGAACATGGTCGCTCTGAGCGGCCCTACGCACGCTGAAGAAGTTTCCCGCCGCATTTACACGGCGATCGTCGCCGCCTGCCCGGAAGAATCCTCCGCGAAATTCGTGCAGCGTGTGATGAGCAATTCCTACCTCCGCGTCTACACTTCCACGGATATCGTCGGCGTCGAACTCTGCGGTTCCGTGAAGAACGTGATCGCGATCGCTTCCGGCGTCGTCTACGGCATCGGCGGCGGCGACAATACGCGCGCTGCCCTCGTCACCCGCGGTCAGGCGGAAATCTGCCGCCTCGGACGCGCGATGGGTGCAAATCCGCACACGTTCGCGGGCCTCGCCGGAATGGGGGACCTCATCGTCACCTGCCTTTCCGGGCACAGCCGCAACCGTTACGTGGGCGAGTGCATCGGCAAGGGCGAAACGCTGGATCACGTGCTTTCGCACATGAAGATGATTGCGGAAGGCGTTCCGACCTGCAGGAGCGCGAAGGCGCTCGGCGAAAAGATGCATGTGGAACTCCCGATAGTGAATGCCGTGTACGATGCGCTCTTTTGCGGAAAATCCCCGAAGGACGCCATTACGGAACTGATGAGCCGCGAGCTCAAGAGCGAACTGGAGTAAGACTATGCGCCGTCTTTTCCTTCCGGTGTTAATGTTGTTCGCAATGATGGTGACGTCTTGCGTGGTGACGGACGTGCCGGATGTGGATTCGACGACGGAAACGTGGTGCTACTACAACCGCTACGGTACGCAAGTCTGCCGCACTTGCACGGGCGAGGGCTGTTCCTGCCCGGTGGGCCAGGCAGATATGTGCCGTTACGGCGTGTGGGAGAGTGTCTGCCGCGCCTGTTACGAAGGTTATTATTATCAGGATCTGTATCTGGATTCCCGCTTCGCCGGTTGCAGTCCGCATTATCTCTGCAATCTTTGCGCGAACGGCGGGGACTTCTGCGGACCTTATCCCCGTGCGGGCTGGGATCCTTATCCCTATTACATCTATCCTCCTCCTCCGTATGGTCCGGGCCGCGGCTATCCCGGTCCCGGTCGCGGAAATCCTGGCAATTACGGCTCTCCGTCGCAGCCGTCCGTTCCTCCGAATGCCGAACCGTCATCGTCCGATATGAATCAGAAGGTGCGCGATGGCTTCAGGAATAAAAAAGTGCGGCTGTGATTTTTAAGGATAAAATAAAGCGGCTCTTGGAAAAAGGGCCGCTTCTCTTTTATGCACGGATATTTAGTTTATTCGCAAACGGCGTCCGCGCCGGGGGTGCCGTAGAATGTTTGATTTTGCAGAGTGAAAGCATTGCTCCCGGCGCACCAGGCGATACCGGATATTTTGCCTTTGTAATTCTTCAAAGGCAGTTGAATGGTCGCACCTTCTATGTTCTCAAAAGGTTCTGTATGCATGGAGTCCGTAGAACCTTTTGTGTAATAATATAAAGAATCAATAACAGTACCGTGGCAATGCAGGACTATAGATTTTTTTGTGGCTGGGAAAGAAAATAACTTTGTCGGAATGTAGGTGTAGTTTCCGCTTCCACGGACGCTATCCGTTCCGAGTACTGCAAATGTCGTTGGTGCAATGCGTGTCTCTGCATTCCAGTAATTCTTCTCAATTTTGGAAGACTCCGCTATTGTACAACTGTCAAGTAAAAGTGTATCGAGCGTCCCGTTATATATTTCTAGAAATTTAAAGGAATCTACGGGAGATATGCCTGGCTTTATCATAATTTCTGTGATAAGGATGTCTCCCTTTTTCGGGGTACGGCTGCGTCCGCTGAAGATGTTCGCTCTTATAGGTTTCGATGGCAGAATTGCATCCATTTTAAAAGTAACGGATGCGCTTCCGCGGAGACTTTTAAGTTCGAGCGCCGGGAAGGGATTGTCCCGCGTGAGGGTGAGCGTGCTGTCGAATGTGTACAGTGTGTCCGCGCCGCTACCGAGGATCGCCATCCGGATGCGGTACGTGGTGCCGAAGTCGAGCGCCTTGCTGGTGAATGTCGCGTAGGCGTCGCCGATGACGAGCGTGTCCGTTTCATCGGATTTTCCGTCTCCGGAAATGAGGAGCGATCCGCTTCTGACGCCCGCCGGGTTCCCGAGTCCGAGAGGAATTTGTACATAAAGGTATCCGGTGACGGCTTTGAGTTCGATGGTCGCCGTCCGCGTTTCCCCCGCCTGTACTTTGGAAAGCTCCAGTTCGCCTTTTTCTGCGAGCAGTCCGTTTGCATAGAGCTTTGCCGTGATTTTCCATGTTTCCGCCGGGCGCAACGAAAATTCGGCCGTTTCGCCGAGCGCCATCTTTTTGATGCGCAGCGAGTCCGGCCCTTCCGCGGTGATGACGAGGCTGTCAATTCCGGGAGGCTCTTCGCCGGTGATTTCAAACGCGACCGATGCCGTTCCGCCTTCGTAAGCTTCCACGGGGCGGGATGCTTTGCCGTCGTTTCCGCAGCCATTTAAAAACGCGCCGCAGAAGAAAAGAAGTGCCGCTGCCACCGGCAGCGCCTTTTTTTTGATATTTTTAGAGAGTGGACTCATCTTGATCTCCTTGGTTAAGGTGGGTGCCTCTCTTTAAAACGTTTGAAAAAGAAATTTGTACTTTTAAAAATGAAATGAAAATGAAGTTTTACATTTGAGGCTACGATGAAACGACTCGTCCTTTCTCAGAAAAACAAAATGCTCGCCGGCGTCTGCGGCGGAATCGCGGATTATTTCGGTATCGATCCGACGATTGTCCGCATAATCTGGCTCATTGTCACGCTTTTCGGCGGTGCCGGCATCATTGCCTATATCCTCTGCTGGCTTTTCATTCCCAAGGCGTGATAAAAAGCTAATTTTGCTACATGGCTTTAGCTGATAATCTGTGGCTCCGTTATTCACAGGTATTCATTTCCGGTGCCTGCGGAAAACGGGCTGAATCCGTTGCCGTTTATGCAAAGCGGCGGCGTGAACTTTTGCAAGAAATGGATTCCTTCTGCGTGTTCGCCGGAATGCCGCACGACCCGGGCACCGAAGAATCCTTCGCAAGTACGTGGACGCGGTTCGTCCAGGATCCCGCATTCCTGTTCCTCACCGGAATAAACGAGGCAGGCTGTTTCCTCCTTCTGGATCCGCTCGCTAAGAATCCTGCGCACCGTGAAATCTTATTCGTCCCCTGCAAGGATCCCTCTAGGGAATTCTGGTTCGGGCTCCGCATCGGCTATACGGACGATCTCCGTGAAATCCGCAGGCTCACTGGCTTCAGGACGATCCTCCCTGCGGAAAAATTCGAAGAGACCCTCCGGAATGTCGCGGCTGCTCACGCGGCGCGCAAATTCTGCTATGCCTTTTACCTGGAGTTCCGCGATGCGAAAAACCGGGTGAAGCGCGTCAGGGGCGATCATAACGAGGCTTTTGCAAAACGCGTCCGGCGCATCGTTAAGCCGTCCGGCATTGAACTCCGTCCGGTTGCCCGTACGCACTTCGGGCTGCGCGTCGTCCTTGATCCGGGCCGTATCGCGGATGCGCGGAACGCGCAGACATGGACGCGCGACGCGTTCATAAGTACTCTGCCGGAAATTCCGCATCTCGGAAATGAACGCGCCCTCGGGCTTGTTCTCGACTACCGGATGCAGAGCGCAAGCGACGGGGACCTCGCGTTTCCGACGATTGTCGCGGGCGGGCGCAATGCGTGCTGCCTGCATTATGCGAAAAAGGATGAACCTCTTAGGAACGGCGACCTGGTGCTGATGGATTTCGGCATCCGCGCAGGGACGCAGCACAGCGACATTTCGCGCACGGTCCCCGTGTCGGGTAAGTTCGATCCTCTGCAGAAACTGCTTTATGAAATCGTGCTGGACGCTCAGGCGTTCCACGAGGCGCAGGTGAAACCGGGAGAGAAACTCCGCGAACTGGACCGCCGTGTGTGGAAGTTCATCTTGGATGAACTCGCGGAGCGCTTTACGGCGCGCGGCGGAAAGTATACGCTCTGTTATGACAAGCGCCCTCACGGGGTGAGCCATCTCATCGGGGAACAGATTCACGAGGGGGATCCGTTCCGCCTGTATATGGACAGGCCGCTTGTTCCGGGCATGATGCTTTCGGACGAACCCGGACTTTACGGACATTTCAAAATCAAGATGAACGGGAAAATGTACGACGAATGGATCGGCATCCGCATCGAGGATGACCTTCTGGTCACGGCCCGCGGCTGTGAGAACCTTTCTGTGAAAATTCCCAAAACGGTCGCCGCGATAGAATCGGCGATGAGGAAATCCAGATGAAGATATTGAAGCACACACTTGCCGCCGGCCTTGTGCTTTGCGCGGGCGTTTCCGCTTTTATGAATGAGAACGGGGTCATTCCCGGCCTCTTCCAGGTCGAGGCGAATTTCGATTACGTCTCTTACCGGAATACCTATTCGGACGGAAATCACTCGTCTTTTGGCAAGGACGCTTCTCAAATGAATCTGATGCCCACGGTGCGTTTCCGCCCGCTGGATGGCCTTGAATTTTCTTTCGGCTATCCTGTGCGCAATGATGATGATTTTAAAAACGCGACCGGTTTCTGGGGCCCGATCCTCGGCATAAAGTACGGCTCCCCGTATTCCGCGGGCTTTTTCGATCTCGTGTTCCCCTCCGGTTCTAAAAAGCTTCTCGGTAACGGCGATAATCCGCAGCCCGTGCTTGTGTTCGGTTTCACGGATGTGTTCGGCGGGCGCTCCTCCTTTGACGTGCGTCTTCATTCCTGGTACTGGCTGGATCTGAATGAAAATTCTGCGGACAAGATGCTTTTCCTGATACGCCCTGAGTTCAGCACGGGGGCGGTGCG
>JBAYFD010000109.1:0-6399 GCA_041667365.1 Fibrobacteraceae bacterium
ACGAGCATACTTGTCGCGCCGAGCGCTTCGGCGGAAAGCCGCGAGAAATAGACGAGCGTGCCGAGGACAACGGCGGTGAGGCCGGCGAGCCAGAGGACGGTGACGGGGTCCTTGAGCTTGATCTTCTGGAAGAAGCTCGTGATGAGGATGCCGCCGAGGGTGCTGAAGAATGTCGCGAGGAGGAGCGGAAGGAAAATGTCGGAGGGGGAGGCGGAACCGAGCTGAGCGCGGTAGGTCATGATGCTCACCGGGATGAGCGTGAGCCCGCTCGCATTGAGGACGAGGAAGAGGATCTGCGCGTCGCTCGCCGTGTCCTTGTCCGGGTTCAGGTCCTGGAGTTCCTTCATCGCCTTGAGCCCGAGGGGGGTCGCCGCGTTGTCGAGCCCGAGCATGTTCGCGCTGATGTTCATGAGCATGGTCCCCTTGACGGGGTGCCCTTTGGGAATGCTCGGGAAAAGCCGGCAGAAAAGCGGATCGATGAATTTTGCGAGAATCTGTACCGCTCCGCCTTTTTCGCCGATTTTGAGAATGCCGAGCCACAGGGAAAGGATGCCCGTGAGTCCGAGGGAAATTTCAAAGCCAGTTTTGGCAGCATCGAATGATGCTTGGATGGTTGTACTGAAAATGCCGGTATTCCCGAACGCGATGCACTGGACGCAGCATGCGATGAATGCGCCGAAAAAGAAACACAGCCAGATGACGTTCAGGACCATGGCGCAAATTTAGA
Source organism: Fibrobacteraceae bacterium (assembly GCA_041667365.1). Classification (GTDB taxonomy): domain Bacteria; phylum Fibrobacterota; class Fibrobacteria; order Fibrobacterales; family Fibrobacteraceae; genus JBAYFD01. Next base: position 728 of record JBAYFD010000109.1, read on the forward strand.
AAAGGTTTTACGCTTTTTCGAGTGAATCGAGGATCCCGGCGGCCGTGGCGACGCATTCGTTGCAGGGGAGGCGCTTTGCCGGGCGGATTTCCTTGCAGAGCGCGAATCCGCCGGTCGCGAGTTTGAACTTGGCGACGATTTCGTCGCGGCTTTCCGGGCGGAGAGTCATGGCGGCGTAGAGCGCCCCGCAGTAACCGCCTTCGGCGCGTCCGGCTCCGCACGCTTTGAACTGCACTTTTACATCGTCAATGTTTTTTCCGTGCGCTTCGGCCCAGGCTGCGGCGACGGATTCCGCGCAGTTGCCGAGGTGCTCCGCATGATATTTTGTGGCAAATTCTTTCATTGTATGCTCCAGTCGATTTCGGGGAGGCCTTTGGAACGCAGGAACGCGTTCGCCTTGCTGAAATGCCTGCAGCCGAAGAATCCGCGGTAGGCGGAGAGCGGGCTCGGATGCGGCGCTTCAAGAATTAGATGCCCGCGGTCCTTCGCGATGAGGCTCTGCTTGTGGATGGCGTGGCTTCCCCAGAGGAGGAACACCAGGTTTTCGCGCTTCTGCGAGATGCGTTCGATGACCGTGTCCGTGAACTGCTGCCAGCCGATCTGCGAGTGGGATGCCGCGGCGAAAGCGCGCACCGTGAGCGATGCATTCAAAAGCAGAATACCCTGCTTCGCCCAGTTTTCAAGGTCTCCGTGGGCGGGAATCGGCATTCCGATGTCATCGTGGAGTTCCTGGAAAATGTTCTGCAAGGACGGGGGCGGCTGCACGCCTTTCTGCACGGAAAAGCAGAGTCCGTTCGCCTGTCCGGGGTTGTGGTACGGATCCTGTCCGAGGATCACCGCCTTGACTTTGTCCACGGGGCATAGATTGAATGCTTCGAAAATCTGTGAACCGGGAGGAAATATCTGATATTTGCTTTTTTCCTCGACGAGCTTCGTTTTGAGGCTCTGGAAATAGGGCATCTCAAATTGGTCCTGGAGAAGTTCAAGCCAGGATGGTTCAAGTTTAATCATTCTTCAGCCTTTGATTTTGTATGCAACGGCAGCGCGAGAATCGCCGCTTTTTCGCCGCGGATGCGTGTGTAAAAAAGAATCGCCTCGCGCGAACCGCGCGGGTCGAGTCGCTTGATTTCTTTTTCGGGGATGATTTCGACGCCGCGCTTCTTGAGCGTGATGCGTCCGATGTCGTGTTTTTTGAGCATCGCGCGCACAGCGGAGGATCCGAGCGGGGAGGAGTCGAGGACTTCGAATTCCAGGAAGCCCGGATCCTGCAGCGGGGAATCGGAGGTGAGGTAGGCGATGCCTGGTGAAAGTATGCCGCAGTCTTTTTCTCGCCCGATTTCCGTGAAGACGTGACTCCGCACGAGCGCGGGCAGCGGTTCCGCGAGGTAACGCCCGAGCGGACGTTCCGGAAGGTCTTCCGCGAGTTTTTCGCGCGCGGTGTCCGGCGCCCATTCCTGAATTTTTCCGTCATTGAGGATTATTGCGCGTGCGCGGCCCGGGCGTTTTGCGAGGCTTCCGAGCAGGAGCAGGCATTCCCGGCAGTCGCGCCGGTTCCCGATGTAGACGGCTTCGGCATTTTCCGGAAATTCGCTTTCCGGGTATCCGGGAGGAAGCTTCACCATGCCGCCGCGGTAGTGTTCCGCGATCGCGAGAATTTCCGCGAAAGCCGGAGTCATGTTGTTGTAATCGCGCTGGTTGTCGCCTTCGCTTTCGCGCCGCGCGGGGTCGATTTCAAAAAAGTCAGCGCCGTTATCAAGCGTGCGTGCGTCTGTATCCACGGCTTCGCGCGGCAGTCCCAGCGCGGCTGTGTTGTAGGTGTACATCGCGCGTCGCGCGGTGGACAAGTCGGCGCCTTTCACTTCGGTCGTTCCGGGGAGAGCGAAAGAATCTCCGCCCATGCCGCAGCAGAGGTCGTTTATACGGCAGTTTTCCGGGAAGAGTTTCGCTTTCCATTCCGCGATGTCCTTCGCCGTCGATTGCTCGAGCGCAAGTCTGTCGCAGAGCAGAAATTCATCGGTGCCGAATTTTTCGAAGATGCGGGGGAGGAGCGCATAGTAATCCATGATGGCGGCGCGTTCCGCGGGCGCGTATGTCCTGGCGAGCTTCGCGGATAGTGGAAGAAGTTCCATTTTTGCCGCGAGCGCATCTTTGAGGAGCGCTTGAACGCTTTGTTCGGCGAGGAGCGCCGTCCATTCGAAATCCATGCCCTATAAGATAACAATCTTGTGTTTTTATGCGTGCGGCTTGGACGCTTTGCATGAAAAAATCTAATTTGAGAATATGGATTCAATGCACCTGACGTGTCCGCACTGCGGTTTTACGATGGATGTTTCCCTCCGCGGGAAGCCTTCGGCGATGGTCGTGTGCGTCTGCAGCCGTTGCAAGGCTCCGCTGATGTGCTATGAGGGCGAAGTCTATGAACTTGACCGCGATGAGTTCCAGAATCTGCGCCGCAAGCTCACCCCCGTGCTCGACGCTTTACTTTCCAAAGCGCAGGAAGGCGCTTCCGCCCGTATGGTCGAAGCCGTTCCCAAGGAAGCCGCACCCGTCGAGTCCGCTTCGCTCGGCGCGATTTCCAAATCGGATGTGGAAGATCTCACGATCGATCTTGAAACAAGTCAGGATGTATCCGATTTCATCAATCGGATCTGACGGATGTTCGCGTTCTTTCTGGCGGCCCTCGTCGTTGCCGCGGTTCCCGGTCCCGATAATCTCTTTGTCCTTGCGCAGAGCGCGACTTTCGGCAGCCGCGCGGGCTGGCGTGTGATTCTCGGCCTCTGCACGGGAATCTGCATTCAGGTCTCGCTTATCGTCGCCGGGATATCCGTCATCATCGTGAATTCTCCCATTGCCTTTTTCGTGTTGCAGTGCCTGGGCGCGGCGTACTTGCTTTATCTCGCGTTCCAGTCTTTCCGGGTGCGGGCGGATGCGGTGCATTTGTCGAAAGCGCAGGATCTCTCCCCGAAAAAACAATACCTCCGCGGCGTGATCATGAATCTCACGAACCCGAAGGCCGTGATTTTTCTGCTTGCGTTTCTCCCCCCTGCGGTGAAACTTAAAAGCCCCGTTCCTCCGGCATTGCAGATGACCGGGCTCGGCGGACTGTTTATTTTATCCGTGCTCATCGTTTTTGGCGCCGTCGCATTTGCCGCGGGTGCTCTCAATAAATTTCTCGCGGGTTCCCCCAAGGCGAACCGCAATTTGAACTGGGCTTCCGGCGTGATCTTCGTGCTGCTGGCCATTACTTTATTCGTAGCCACCTGATGCCCCGTCCGATAGATTATTCTTCGTTAAAAATCGAATACCCCGATTTGCCGGTGGTACAGAAGCGCGCGGAATTCCAGGAACTTGTAAAAACGCATTCCGTGGTGATCGTCAAGGCGGACACGGGTTCCGGAAAATCAACGCAGCTCCCCAAATTTCTCCTTGAAACGGGCATTGCTGCAAACGGGCGCATCGGCGTTACGCAGCCCCGCCGCCTTGCCGCGCTTTCCATTGCGGACCGCCTCCGCGAAGAACTCAAGGACGAATCCCTCGTCGCGACGCGCATCCGTTTTTTGGAAGAAGGTCCGGCGGACGCGCCCATCAAGGTGATGACGGACGGCATCCTCCTCCAGGAGTTCCGCAGGGACAGGCTTTTCAAGCAGTATTCCGCCATCATGATCGATGAAGCGCATGAACGCTCGCTCAACATCGACATCTTGCTTGGCATTTTCAAGACCGTTGTCGCGGAACGCCCGGATTTCAGGCTTATCATCGCATCGGCGACGCTCGATGCGAAGCTTTTTGAAAAATTTTACGATAATTCTTGCGTGCTCGAAGCGGAGGGCCGCACTTATCCCGTGGAAGTCACTTACGTGGATCCGGAAACGGTGCCCGGCAAGGCGAAGGGGGACAGCGGGCTCATCGAAGAAGCACGGGACGCGATCGTGAATCTGATGACTTCCGTGGGCGAGGACAATCTGCTGTGCTTCCTCCCGACGGAGCGTGACATTCAGGACCTTGCCGCGGAACTTCACGGGGAACTTGATGAACGCCGCTACGACATTCTGCCGCTGTTCGGGCGGATGAGCCCATCCGATCAGCGGCGCGTGTTCCGCTCCTCCGGCAAGACGCGCGTTGTGCTTGCGACGAACATTGCGGAAACCTCGCTCACCATTCCCGGAATCGCCTATGTGGTGGACACCGGCCTTGCCCGCGTTTCGCGGTATAATCCGCAGAGCCGCATCCAGGGACTTCCCGTCGAAAAAATTTCGCAGGCGAGCGCACGTCAGCGCACGGGCCGCGCAGGCCGCGTCAAACCGGGCTTCTGCGTGCGGCTTTATGCGCAGGAAGATTTCGAGGACCGCGATGAATATACCGAACCGGAGATTCGTCGCTCGAATCTGGCGAATGTGGTGCTCCAGCTGAGGAGCCTCGGGCTTTTGATAGAGGACTTCCCTTTTTTGCAGGCTCCTCCGCGTTCCGCTTTCCGCGGCGCGTACAAGGCGCTCTTTGAACTCGGCGCGATTTCGAATGGGGAACAGGGCGCGGATGTCACTCCACTCGGCATTGAAATGTCGAAGCTCCCGATGGATGTCGCTCTTTCCGCGGTGCTTCTCCGCGCCCGGGAATCCGGCGTTCTGCAACCGGCGCTCATCGTGTGCGCGGGAATGTCCGTGCTGGATCCCCGGCTTTATCCGCAGGACGATGCGGAAAAGGAGAAGGCGCGGGCGGTGCACCGCAAGCTCGGCGGTCACAAAAGCGATTTTCTCACGTTCCTCGTTCTGTGGAATTCCTTTACGCGGGAATGGAAGGGAACATCCTGGAATGCGCTCCGTAAGTTCTGCGAAAAGAATTATCTGCATTTCCTCCGCTGCCGCGAATGGATAGATTTGTACGAACAGTTCTGCCGCATTCTGAAAGTGGAATTCAAGGAAGCCGTTTGTCCGCTGGATACTTTTCACAGGGATAACCTGCACATAGCGCTCCTTTCCGGGTTCCTCGGGGGAGTCGCGCACAGGGATGACGCGAACGGCTGTTACAGGCTCGTGGGCGGCAGGGAAGCGCACGTGTTCCCGGGGAGCGACCTTGCCGGGAAAAGCGTGGAATGGATGCTTTCCGCGGAAGTGCGCGAAACGTCCCGCGTGTTCCTCACCAAGGCCTGCGAAATCAAGCCGGAATGGATTCTGCAGGTCGCGCCCGCTTTCTGTTCCCGCCGTTGGTACGAACCGCATTGGAATCCGGAACGCGGGTTCGTGGAAGCTGTCGAGGAAATATCGTTTCACAGCATGGTGATTTCGCGCGGAAACCGCGTGGATTACGGTCGCGTGAATCCCGAAGATTGCGCGAGGATATTCTTTAGGGATGCCGTCATTGCCGGAGACATTCCGCGCCCGTTCCCTTTCATGGAATTCAACGAACGCGTGCTTGAAAACCTGCGCGGAATGGAAGCACGTCTGCGCCGCTGGGGACTCGCCCCTACGGAAGACGCCCAGGTGGAATACTTTGTATCCAAGGCGCCCGGCGTACTTTCCGTGAAGACGCTCCGCGAGTTCATCGCGAAGAACACGGATGCGCCGCTCCGCCTCGATGCCGCGGCATGGATCGCCGCGAGCGGAACGGGCGTGGAACACCTGGAATCATTCAGGAATAATCCTGCGTTCCAGCGCAAAATGCAGCCGCGCAAGGAC
>JBAYFD010000110.1:0-6370 GCA_041667365.1 Fibrobacteraceae bacterium
AGTGGCCAATACTGGTTGTATTCGCCACTTTGAGAGACGAACTCCTCAGGAGAGGATATGTCTCCGTATTCAAGCAAAGCTTGAATACGGAGACATCATATTGCGATGTGTTATTGACAATTTGTTGCGGTGTCACGTTGTTCCATCCTCACCCCTGCGGGGCCGACCTGATGTCGGCTCTGCGAATCCTGATGTTCCCTAAAGGGAACCGGTTTCTGGTCATAAAAATGAATTTTTAGAGGTGCCCTATAATAAAAAGTTTCGTTTTCCGTCCGGAAGGAGCTTGCCGCGTTGTCCGGGGACAACACCGGCGGAACCATGCCGCAGCACACATCTGCAAATGGTATCCCTCAACAGGAAAGGCCGGATTTTCTATCTTTCCATCGGTTTTGAATATCATAAGACTGTCATAACAAAGGAAGTCACTATGTCTCTTACGAAAAGATCCATTGCCGAAGCGATCGGCACGTTCTGGCTCGTTCTCGGCGGCTGCGGCGCAGCCGTCCTCGCCTGCAAAGCCGGCGGAATCGGTTCCGGAATCGGCATCGGCTACGTGGGCGTCGCGCTCGCGTTCGGCCTCACCGTGCTCACCATGGCATTCGCGATCGGCCACATCTCCGGCTGCCACCTGAATCCGGCAGTGACCCTCGGCCTCGTCGCCGGCGGACGTTTCCCCGCTAAGGAAGCCCCCGCATACATCGTCGCCCAGGTCATCGGCGGCATCATCGCCGCAGGCGTACTTTTCGCAATCGCCCAGCCCGACCTCACCAACGCGGGCATTGGCGCATTCGCGACGAACGGCTGGTCCGAATCCCTCAGCTCCGACACGGGCCTCAATCCGTTCGGCGGCACGACCATCGGCATGACCTCCGCGCTCATCACGGAAATCGTGATGACGTTCGCGTTCCTCTTCGTAATCATGGGCGCGACTGACAAGCGCGCTCCCGCCGGCTTCGCTCCCATCGCGATAGGCCTCTGCCTCACGCTCATCCACCTCATCAGCATCCCGGTCACGAACACGTCCGTGAACCCGGCCCGCTCTACCGCAGTCGCCGTATTCGTCGGCGGCATGGCCGTGAAGCAGCTCTGGCTCTTCTGGGTCGCTCCGATCATCGGCGGCGTGCTCGGCGGTATCGTTTACAAACTCGTCGCCTGTGACGGCTGCTGCTGCAAAAAAGAAGACGAATGCTGCTGCAAAAAGGAAAAAGCATAAAAACGGCTTCCGCCCTTTTAAAAGATGCCTTCCGCGATTGCGGAAGGTTTTCTTTTTGCTCCGCCCGGAGGGCACAAAAAAACGGCACCGCGATGATGCCGTTTTCAAACCGTCCGTTTTAATCTATGCGAAGCGAATCAATCACTTGCCGTACTTCGCGCTTGCGCGCTGAACGTTCGGGTCGGACTGAGCGTCCTTGATGCGGCGCTTGATGCCGTCTTCAATCTGGCGCTTGAGCTTTGCAGCGAGGGCATCGCCGAAACGGTCCGCGAGCGAATCCGAAAACGAGCCCTTCTTTTCCGGAGCGCCGCCAAACCTACGGTCACCGCCGAATCTGCGGTCACCGAATTTGCGTCCGCCCTTGCGCGGGAACTTCCGATCGGACTTAACGCCGGCCTTAGCTTCCGCCTTGACTTCCGTCTTTGCTTCAGATGCGCCTTCCGCGGCCTTGGGTTCTTCGTCCTTATTTTCGGTCACTTTCTTTTCGACCTTTTTAGCGGGGACTTTTTTCGCAGGCTTGGCCTTGGCTTCCGTCACCTTCTGATCATTTTCTTTTTTTTCTGTTGCTTCTGTATTTTCGGACATGAGAACCTCGCGGATTTAATTAAAATTTACGCGCCAAAATTAGAAATATTTTTGAGGTTTCACAGAGAAAGCCGGATTTACATCCCGCTTACAGCGCCTTTTCAGCGACTTCGCGCTCAAAAACCTGGAACAGACACGGAAAATCGTTCTTCTCATCCTTCTCCGCGGATTCCTCCGAAATCTTGACCCAGCCGTCGCCGAGGGGCGGCATGCGCACGTCGCCGTCGATTTCCGCTAGGACGCGCGTCAAGTACAGTTTTTCGCAGAAGGGCATCGCGAGCGCATAAATCTGCGCTCCGCCGATGATGAAAAGTTCCGGCTCCCCCGCACTCCGCGCAAAGTCCAGAGCCTCCGCAAGCGTATGGCACACGATGCAGCCCGGCGCAGAGAACCCGGCGTCGTGCGTGAGAATGATGTTCGTGCGGTTCGGAAGCGGGCGCCCGATGTCCCCGTAATTCTTGCGTCCGAGGAGAATGGCATGCCCGGAAGTGAGGGCCTTGAAGCGTTTGAGATCCGCAGAAAGGTGCCACGGCAGGTGACCGTTCTTCCCGATGATCCCGTTTTCAGAGACAGCGACGATCGCGGAGATTTTCATACGGCGATGGGCGCCTTGATCGCCGGCCACGGATCGTAATTTTCAAGTTCAAAATCCTCGTAGCGGAAGGAGAATAGATCCTTCACGTCCGGATTGATCTTCATCGTCGGAAGAGCGCGCGGCGTGCGCGAAAGCTGTTCCTTCGCCTGTCCGACATGGTTTAAGTACAAATGAAGATCACCGAACGTATGGACGAATTCACCGGGCACAAGCCCCGTGACCTGCGCAATCATCATCGTCAGGAGCGCATAAGACGCGATGTTGAAAGGGACGCCGAGGAACGAATCCGCGCTCCGCTGGTAAAGCTGACAGGAAAGCTTGCCCTCCGCGACATAAAACTGGAAAAGGCAGTGACAGGGCGGGAGCGCCATCTTATCGACCTCCGCGACGTTCCAGGCGCACACGAGGTGGCGGCGACTTTCGGGATTGTGCTTCAGGCTTTCGATGACGTTCGCGATCTGGTCGATATGGGAACCGTCCGACGCGGGCCAGCTCCGCCACTGGTGACCGTACACCGGGCCAAGATCGCCGTTCGCGTCCGCCCATTCGTCCCAGATGGAGACTTTGTTATCATGCAGGAACTTGATGTTCGTGTCCCCGCGGAGGAACCACAGCAGCTCGATAATGATCGAGCGGAGGTGGAGCTTCTTGGTGGTGAGGCAGGGAAATCCCTTGGAAAGATCGTAGCGGTTCTGCCGCCCGAAAACGGAGAGCGTGCCTGTCCCCGTGCGGTCGCCACGCTTCACGCCGTTCGTGAGAATGTCGGAAAGAAGGTCCAGATACTGTTTCATGCACCCAATATAACTTTTTGCCCTCGCGGGGGGCGGACGTCTCCCTTGTATTTCTTGAAGTTCCCGGCCTGCCCGGAAATTTCATCGTAGACTTCATCGCGTTCCACGAGCGGATAGCCAAGTTTGTCCAGCAGCAAAATCAGTTTCACCTTGATGTTGGCATTGATGTCCTCGGGGTAGGTGGAGTCATATTTAACGCACAAACTTTTCAAGATGCCGTAGAAGGCCTTTTCCTCAAAGGATAGTCCCATCTCGTTACCGGCATTAAGTTCAACCTTCGCCATCAGAATCATGTCGGTCAGTGTATTTGCAATCTCCTCGTAAACTTCGCTTTTGAGAATATCATTTTCGCCGCGGTCATTGTATTTTTCAATGCAGCAGCTTGATTTTCATGTTGGGAAGCTTGATTTTCTGAATGCGATCCCGATAATCATCGTCAAAAAAGTCTTGATCCGGAACCTCGCTATCAGGGAGTTTCATGACTGAAAAGGTCCCCTTTTTCGAACAGAAAATCCGGATACCATAGTTGATTTTCCGTTATGCGGCGTCGTTCATCGCCACCCGTTTAAAATATGCATCCGAAGGGGTGTGGCAGCCAAGGCACGAATGCTTCCTTCCATCGTTGTACAAGGTGAAATAGTCCGTCAGGCCGGCCGCGCATTCGGTCATGTTCCCGTAGCCCATGCGGTACACGTGTCGTACTTGACAATCCTCCAAAAGGCTCGCCGGATGTGTATTGCGGGCCCCGGTCCGTGTTGAAGATCTCCGGATATCCGGACTTCTCAAACGCTTCCTTCACGCAGTCCGCGCAGAACCTGGCGGAAAGCGGATTCAACACCCGCCTGGAAAGGATCCGTCCGCTGTACCGGTCTATCACGGTCGTCAGATAGGCGAAGCTGTCTTCGTGCCTGACGCAGGGGTGATGCCCATGCTCCAGACCTGGTTCGCGTGGTCTATTTTTGTGCCTTTCGGGAGATACGGGAAATTCCCCGCCTTGCGGCCGGCCTTGATGCCGTCGAGTCCGGACAGGACCCCGCACATGCGCCGCCGGCACCTCGCTGGGTCTTCGGTGTACTGTTCGTTGACAATATCCAGGAGCGACTTTTTTTGCGACAGGGCCGGCCTGTAATAGTAGGCAGAGTGTGACCGGCCGGGGGCGAAGGAAGGAAGCCCTTTCTCATATCAGATGGAGCCTCCTGCAGTTTTTTTAGGAATCCGTTCTCGGCCTTGCTCTCTCCCAGGAGCCTGAAAAGCTCGTCCTTTTCAGCCCTGAGGCAATCCTTGACGCGAGTTCATCCAAGATCTAGCTTTCCCTCAGAGCCTCCAGCACACCACCCTCGCCTTGAATTCGTCGCTCAGGACACGATTTTATCCAACTAGGAAAGCCGTTTTTCTGTCCTAAATCCGGGGGACCACTTATACCTGGCGCCGGCATCGCGGTTCAAAGCAAAAGCGGCCCCGCCGGGCATTACCCCGACGGAACCGCTCTAAGAGAGCAACTTTTTTACTTCACGGAAATTGTCCTGAGCGCACCGCCGTCCTTGACGACATACAGCCCGGCGCGGTGGAACTTCGCCCCGACCGCGATCGGAACGGATGCCCCTTTATTCACGGAAATCCAGCCGAGAAGCCGTCCCTGCAAATCGAACACCTGATAATTGCGGGAGCCGCGCAAGCCGGAATAATTCATCAGAGTCGTTTCCGTGCCTTGCTTGCTAAAGGTGATCTTATCCAGATTCGTAGATGCGTCATCGAACGTCACCCGCAGAATATGGGCGCCGGCCTTGATGGAGGATGTCGTGCCGCTGACTTCCGTGTATGTATCCCAGTCTTTTCCATTCGGAATTTCGGCTGTTGCAATGGCTGCATTATCAAGGGTCATCGAAACCGTGTTCGCCGCGGAACCACCGTTGGACGCCTTCAGCACAAAGTCATAAACGCCGTCGCTCCCCACGTTCACCGTATATTCAAGCCATTCGCCGGCAGTGGTATATCCGACCGCATAGCCGTCACCGAGCGATACGATGTCCACGCCGTCGCCCGTGCGGTAAGTCGCATTGCCCTCGTTCGTGTCATCGGAATCGTAATAGGCGTTGTTCTGACCGCCGACGTCATAGTTTTCCGCTTCGACGACGCCCGGGACCGCGATCGCGCCCTTGTACGGCGTCTGCGCCACCTGTTGAGCGCTAGAGGAACTAACCCCAGCGCTCGCGCTGCTCCCCGTAGTGCCGCTCCCCGCCGTACCGTTCGAGGTAATCGCGAGATAGGAATAATCCACGGTGCCCGTCGCATTGCCGCCCGCTTCCGTCAGAAGTTTCACTTCATACAGATTGCCGAGCTTGAGCGTCACGCCGCTGTTGCCGCTCTGTCCGTGGAAAAGTTCATCCCACTTCTTGAAATGAGCGGAGATATCGATGTGCCCGCAGGTGCGCGGAGTGCGGCGCACGCTGAAGAACTGCGGGAAGGTCGAAGTCCCGGAAATGGAGGGCTGCTGGACGCGGGTATACGTATAGATGTCATAAGTTCCCCCGTCCACGGTGAGTTCGCCCATATGCGTTCCCAGATATTGGGTGCTCGGCTTGGAGAACCAGTCGTCCACGATGTAGTACTCCACTTCCGGATTCTTGGTCCAGCCGTAGATGCCGATATAGCCGTACTGCGCGGAGCCGGTCTTGGTGTAACTGTAATCCGCGGTGAAATAACCGATCTGGCTGTGGGTCTTGTCGCTGTTGTACTTGAGGCCGACACGGGCGAGAAAGTCGCTGGAACCGCTCCATTTCGCGGAGAAGGTCCCGTTGTTGTAATAGGTCATGCTATTACTTCCGCCCTGGAACCATATCTCGTAATTCAGCCCGCTGCTGCCGACGGCGCCGCTTCCATTCGAAGATACCGTCGTGCCATTCCCGGAATGGCCCATCGTTTCCTTGCAGGCGTCCACCGCAAACGCATTCGATGCGAAAAGGAGGGACGCGCCCAATACCATACAAGCTTTAAAGCCCAGACAAAACCGATTCATAAAGAATCCTCCGACAAACGTTAAGGAAGCACAATAAAATTATTGTCTTTTAGGGAATTCTTTTTGTAAACAAAAGAAATGATGTTGTAATGGAAAACAACGCCGGGCGGAAACGGCAGAGACCGTATCAACCGGTCATGAACGATTTTCCAAGCCTATTTTTCACACTA
>JBAYFD010000111.1:0-6347 GCA_041667365.1 Fibrobacteraceae bacterium
GCTGTCTTTTTTGACGAAAGCTCCGCCGGCGGAGAAAATCCACGGAGCGAAGTTGTGCGGAATGTTCCAGTCGCTTTTTCCCGGGAATGCGTATGCGCGCACCGGCGTTCCGTCCGGAAGTGTTTCGTTCTTCGCGTTGATTTTGACGAGAGCCTTGTAGAAGTCCTGATAGGAGGCGATGTCGCCCGCCTTGATGTCGTTTTCGGCGAGGATCCGCCTGTTGCCGAGTATCGCGCGCACATCAAGGAACCATGGAACGGAGTATACGGAAGTGTCGCCGTCGACGCCGGTGGTGGACCAGCTTACGGGAACGTAGCGCGACGGGTTGATTTCAGGGAGCCAGGGATCCAGCTTGGCGAGTTCCCCGCGCGCTGAGAAATAGGAGACCCAGGTGGTGCCGAGCTGCATCACGTCCGGGAGGCCTTTCCCGCTTTCAAGCGCGGTGGAAATGCGGTTCCATGCTTCGCCCCAGTCCAGGACGACGACCTGGGTTTTAAGTCCTGTTTCCTTTGTAAATAAGGCGAGGCGCTCCTCGAGGATTCCCTGAGGATTTACGCCGTTCGGCATGATCCATACCTGAAGCGGCTTTGCCGCCTGAACTTCCGCTGCTGAGAATGCGAATAAGGATGCAAGAAATGCTATTCGTAGAAATTTCATGATTTTGGCCTTTATCTGAAAATTAGACTAAAATTGCGTTTCGTGCTGGAACAAACTTTTATTTTTGTTAGTTTTTGGGCGTTCTATGATTGTCACCTGTGCCATTATATGCCGTGAAGGGCGTTTTTTAATCTGCCGCCGTGCGCCGGGGCAGGCTCTCGCTGGCTTCTGGGAATTTCCCGGAGGCAAGATGGAGGCCGGGGAAACTATCGAGGAAGGCCTTGAACGTGAACTTTTTGAGGAACTGGGCATTCGCACCCGGGCCTCGGACGTGATCGCCGTCACGGACATCCCTGGAAAGGGAAACGATTACCGGCTGATGGCCCTCCGCGCGGAAATATTGAGCGGAAAGCCTGTACTTTCCGTGCATGACGCTTTTGAATGGGTTTCCCGGAAGGACTTTCCGCACTATAAAATGGCGCCGGCGGATGAGACCATCATCACAAACGCGGATTTTTAGCTTTTACCAGGCTGATTTTTTATTAATTTTTTCGCAGACATTTTAACCTTTGATAAGGAAGTACTATGAAAAAAGGTCTTATCGCTATTTCTCTCGCGGCTGTGATCGCCCTCTGCGGTTGCTACGGCAGCTATGCGGTCACGAACAAGCTTTACAATTGGAACAGCGCCATCGGCAACAAATGGGCCAAAGCCGCCGTTAATTTTGTGATGCTCATCGTGGCGTATCCCGTCTGTAGCTGGTTAGTGGATGGCATCGTGTTGAATTCAATTGAATTCTGGACGGGCTCCAATCCGGTCGCCGGCAACACTTACTACGAGAAGGACGCTCAGGGCAATCAGGTCGCCGCTGTGAAGAATGCCGACGGCAGCCTCTCCATGCAGCTCATCGACGCTCAGGGCCACAAGGCTGACCTCATGCTCCAGCGCGATGCCGACGTGATCCGCGCCCTTGACAACCAGGGCCGTGTCATCGCTCAGTACAGCGTTCCTGCCGCTAAGTAATTTTAGCTCCGCAAGAAGTAAGTCCCGGGATCTTTTCCGGGATTTTTTTGTTTCATACCAGCGTATAAAAAAAGCAGAGCTTCTTCAGAGACTCCGCTTCTGTATAAAGTAAGAACGGATAGCTATACGAGTTGCTTTCCGAACATTTCGTGCCAGGGGAGGCCCCACTTCGCGACCTGTTCCATGAACGGATCCGGGTCAAATTCCTCCATATTGAACACGCCTTCGCCTTTCCAGGTGTGCGTGAGGAGCATCGCGCCGCCCACCATGATGGGAACGCCTGTGGTGTAGCTCACCGCCTGCGCCTTGACTTCTTTGTAGCATTCCGCGTGATCGCACACGTTGTAGACAAAGTAAATCTGCGGCTTGCCGTCTTTTTCGCCGGTGATCTGGCAGCCGATGCAGGTCTTGCCCGTGTAGTTCGCGCCGAGGGTGGCGGGCTCGGGGAGCACCGCCTTGAGGAACTCGAGCGGAATGATCTTTTGCCCTTTGAATTCCACGGGGTCGATGCGTGTCATGCCGATGTCCTGGAGCGCGCGGAGGTGCGTGAGGTACGCTTCCCCGAAGGTCATCCAGAAGCGAGCCTGTCTGAGTTCGGGGTAGTGCTTCACGAGGGATTCGAGTTCCTCGTGATAGAGCAGATAGCTCTCGCGGTCGCCGACCTGCGGATAGTTCACCGGCTTATGCACGGAGCCTTCCTCGATGATGGGCGCGGATTCCTGAATGACGCCGTCCTTGTAGTAACGGACGCGCTGCGATACTTCGCGGATGTTGATTTCCGGATTGAAGTTCGTCGCGAAAGCCTTGCCGTGGTTCCCTGCGTTGCAGTCCACGATGTCAAGTGTATCCATGCGGTCGAAATAATGCTTTTTCGCATAGGCGACGTACACATTGCTTACGCCCGGGTCGAAACCGGAACCGAGAAGCGCCATGATTCCGGCTTTTTTGAAACGGTCGTGGTATGCCCACTGCCAGCTGTATTCGAAGTGCGCCTTGTCCTTGGGCTCGTAGTTCGCGGAATCCAGGTAGTTGACTCCTTCGGCGAGGCAGGCGTCCATGATCGCGAGGTCCTGGTAAGGAAGCGCGACGTTGATGACGAGTTCCGGTTTGAAGTCGCGGATGAGCGCGGAGACATCCGCCGCCTTGTCCGCGTTCACGCTCGCTGTATGGACGGGAATGTTCTTGATGTCTTTGGCGATAGCCTCGCATTTGGACTGCGTGCGGCTTGCGAGAAGAATTTCCGAGTAAACCCCGCTGTTCTGCGCGCATTTGCGGACGACGACGTTGCTCACGCCCCCTGCGCCGATGATTAAAACCTTGGACATAAATCACTCCAGAAAAATTTTGAAGGAAAATTAAATTATTTTAAGGTATCTTCAAAGGGAAGAGAACATAAGTGATTCGTCTGAACGGACTTGCTGAACTCCCGGATTGCGGGCGGCGGATTTTCCGCTGCCTGTGTTTAGCGTGCTGCGCCGCGTTGCTCGCTTCCTGCGATAATTACCGTGAACGTGGGGAAACAGCTCTCCGTATCGGGGACTTTGACCGCGCCGTCACAAATTTTTCAAAGGCGCTGGATGCTTCGCCCGCGGACAGGGACGCCCGCTACGGGCTCGCTCTCGCCTATTTCGGAAATGCGGAAGCCCTTGAAAAGATAGGACAGCATTCCGTTTCGCTCTGGGAAAAAACGGAAGCGGAATTCCGCATTCTGAAAAAGGTGGATGACACCCGCAAGGCGGATGCGATGCACTCGACCTGTCTTTTTTATCTCGCCCGGGCGCTCGTCGCGCAGGACAGCGGGGCGCGTGTGCTCGGAATCCTGGATGAGTCCATCGGACTTGACAGCACGAACTACTACAGCTACAATCTGAAGGCACTCATTCTGGAGAGCCTCGGAAGCGATAAGGAAGCGCAGGATATTTTCGTGTTCATCCTGACTAAAAATCCGGAATTCGTCTCCGCCTATTCGAACCTGGGGAACCTCTACTGGGAACAGGGAAGGACCGGGGACGCATGGGACATCTGGTCCATGGGCCAGGCGAAGTTCCCGGATAACCGTCACCTCGCTTACTGGACGAAAATCGCCGAGGACAGCCTCAAGGCCGCGGCCCTTTCCGAAGGGGCGAAATGAGTCTGGACTCTTCCATTTCCGGCTGCCGCCTCGTGCAGACCGGCGGCGAAGCCTCGGTTTACCGGGCTTTCCACGGGAGCGATGATCATGTCGTCGCGCTCAAGGTATATAAGGCGCGCCGTGCATTTAACGAATCGCTCATCCAGTTTCTGAAGTCGGGGAAGCACCCGAACGTCGCGTCGCTATATGCGACCGGCGCTGCGGACGGACATACGTTCACGGTCAGCGAGTACATCCGCGGCGTGACTTCTTCCGCGCTCGTGCCTATGCCGCCTTCCGTCGCCGTGCATCTTTTGCGCGGTGTTTCCGCTGGCCTCTCCGCGCTTGCCCGCGCGGAACTTTCGCACGGGGATCTGAATCCGGAAAATGTTCTTGTGCGGAGCGACGCTTCGCCCGTGCTTATCGACTGCGGAATAGAAGGCCTCGGCGCTCCGCGGTTTGCCGCTCCGGAACGCTTCGCTGGCAAGGCACCCTCTGTGAAAAGCGATCTTTTCAGCGCCGGGTTGCTGCTTTATTTCTGGATTGCCGGCGAACCGCTTTTCGCCGGCGAAAAATTCGAGTCCGTGGCGTCCCAGATTTCCGATGTGGATCAGTGCGACGTGTCGCTTCTGCTGCATGGCAAGGGACGGCTTTCTCCGGCGGCGCTCGGAATCCTGGACCCGCTGTGGAAAGGGCTTCTCCGCCGTGATCCAGATACCCGGTTCGAAGATTTCGATGAACTTTCCGAAGTCCTTGAAATCGCGGAAGCGCATTTCTCCCCGCGGCCCGGGTCCTTTGAAAAGAAGGAAGCGGATCTCTGGCTTTCCGCCTTGCGAGCGCAGGTCGCGGAACGGGAAGCTGCCGTGGATAAATGCACGGTCACGGAACCGCTCGCCGTTCAGAAAAAATCGTGCAAAAAATTTATGTGCATTCTCGCCGCTTCGCTTTTCGCGGTGCTTGCCGCTGCGGGGCTGTGCCTGTATCTGCTTCCATCGGGGAATGTCCCGGTGGATCAGGTGGGCGCGAAAATGCTTGAAACGTCCCGGAGAATTTCCACGGAGGATTCTTCGGCGCGGAACGATGTTGAACAAAAAGGAACCTGGCGGGGCGTGCTCCTCGGAGCGCCCACTCCCGTTCAGGACGAAAAGGAGGAATCCAAATGAATCAGGAATCAATGCTTGCGACGGGGGAACTTCTTGACGCCGTGATACAGCTGCTTGATGAGCCGAATCCGCAGGCGCTTCTTCCCAAAATCATAAAGGCCGCGGCGCAGACTCTCCGCGCCGATGCCGCGATGCTGGAAATCCCGGGCTCGGACCCGATCAGCTATCCGGAGGCTATCCCGCTCTCTTCCATTTCGAGTTCCGCCGTGCGCCGCGCCCGCGAGGAGAGGCGTGCAATTCTCTGGAATCAGTTGGACGGCGGGGACACCGACCTTTCGAAGTCCATCGTGAAGAATAAATTAACGAGCATCCTCGTCGCTCCGTTCCGTATGCCGATTGTCGGCGCCGAAGCGGGATTCCTTTACCTGCAGCGCGCGGCCCGCACGGAGCCGTTCCTCGACGACGATGGCAAGCTTTTTGACAAATTCGTCCGCGTCTGCGAGATGATCGCATTCACCGCCTACGACCGCAAGCGCGACCGCGAATCCCTGGAAAAGCTCAAGGGCATTACGCGCAAGGGCACGATCCTGTACTCTTCCGCCGCAATGGCGAAGGCCGTCGCGATGGCGGAAAAGATCGTTTCCCTGCCGGTGCCCGTCATCATCCGCGGCGAAACGGGAACAGGCAAGGAAGTCTTTGCCCGCTGGATTCACAGCCAGGGCCCGCGCAGCGACAAACCTTTCATCGCAATCAACTGCGGCGCCATTCCGGAAAACCTCATTGAATCCATTCTTTTCGGACATGTCAAAGGGTCCTTCACCGGGGCGATCGATACGCGCAAAGGCGTCTTCGAAGAAGCCGAGGGCGGCACGCTCTTCCTTGATGAGATAGGCGAGCTTCCGATGTCCATGCAGGTGAAGCTCCTCCGCGTGCTTCAGGAACGCCACATCACGCGCGTCGGCGACAACCGGGAAATTCCGGTGAACGTGCGCATCATTTCCGCGACGCACGTGGATCTCGAGGAAGCCGTCCGCGCGAAGAAGTTCCGCGAGGACCTTTACTTCCGCATCCAGGTGATGCCGCTCGAACTTCCGCCGCTCCGTGACCGCGGTCAGGATGTGATTCTCCTCGCGAAGGATTTTTTGACGCGCTTCTGCGCGGAATACGGTCGCGGCAAGTTCAACCTGAGCCGCAATTCGGAGAAGGCGCTCCTGAGCTATTCCTGGCCCGGAAACGTCCGCGAACTCGAGAACCGCATCCAGAAGGCTGTCATTCAGGCGGATCGGGGGATAGTGCAGCCGAAGGACCTCGGGCTCGACCAGGTGAAGGAACAGGCGAAGGTCTCTCCGCGCACCCTCCGCGAAGCCCGTGAGGCGACGGAGCGCGAAACCATCGATGCCGCGCTCACGAACGCTTCCGGCAATCTCACCCTCGCGGCGACGATCCTCGGCATTGACCGCAAGGTTCTCCGCGAAGTGATGGAACGCCTCGGCATTGAAAAATCCACATATAAA